>NZ_CAJFGT010000038.1:0-24869 GCF_904377885.1 Flavonifractor sp. An112
TGGAACGAGTGTGATGGCGCATGAGAAAGCAAAAGGTGTCCAGTGCGGTGATTCGGCGGCTGCCCCGGTATTACCGCCATTTGACGGACCTGCATACGGCCGGTGTGGAGCGTATTTCATCCAGTGCTCTGGGCCGCTCCATGGGATTGACAGCCTCCCAGATCCGGCAGGATCTGTCCTGCTTTGGGGAATTTGGCCAGCAGGGATATGGTTATAACGTGGAGAAACTGCGGGATGAGATCTCTGATATCCTGGGTATGAACCGGGGACATACGGCGGTTATTCTGGGCGCGGGCAATCTGGGCCGGGCCCTGATGGAGAACTTCCACTTTGAGCGCTCGGGTGTGGCGCTGGCCGCGGCCTTTGACGTGGCCCCGGAGATCGTGGGCCAGACTCGCTCTGGCGTGCCCATTTATCATGTGGATCGGCTGGAGGAGTATCTGGTGGAGCATCCGGCCAGCATCGGTGTATTGACCGTACCCCGGAGCGTTGCCAATACCACCGCCAGTCGGCTGGTGCGAGCCGGTGTACGGGGTATCTGGAATTTTACTAACAGCGAGCTGACGGTGGAGGCGCCGGGCGTGGTCATTGAAGATGTTCACTTTGCGGACAGCCTGTTGGCCCTCAGCTATATGATCTCGGAGGACGCATGAAAAAAGCAGCGGCAATCTTGCTTGCCGGGGTGATCCTGGTGAGCTGCGGGGCGGTGGTAGCCGCCGACCAGTCTTTGGTGAGCAAAAGTTATGTAAATGGTACGTTTACCGATGAGGCCCTGAAGCAGGCGGAGCAGCGGGTGGAGGAATTGACGGCACCTGTCTATAATCAGGCGCTGAACCAGCTCAACAGCGAGCATTCCGCATATTTGGCCCAAGCAGGCGGAACGTCCGGACTCAATGACCTGCGCTTTAAAAAGGGCGATGTGCTGACCCTTACCTCCGGCTCCGGCGTGATGCTGCTGGCAGGAAGTGCTACGGCCTCCGGTGGTGTGCTGGTGGATACAACGGCAGGCAATACGGTGGCCTCCGGCAGTGGGCTGACTGCCCGCCACCGCTGTCTGGCAGGGGAGAGCGCCGCTGTGGCGGTGACTGTGACCTCTGATACCGCAGTCCTCTGTCTGGAGGGGAGCTATACCCTCTCCGCCAGCGGAAACGTAGATTATAACGCTATGGCTGACGGCCTGACTAAGATGGGCCTTCTGAAGGGCACCGGCGCCACCTACGGCTCCGGCTATGAGCTGGAGCGCCAGCCGGTCCGGGTGGAGGGCCTGGTCATGTTCATTCGCCTGTTGGGGGAGGAACAGGCCGCCCTGTCCAGTACGGCAACCAATCCCTTTGTGGACAGCCCCAGTTGGGCCGACCGCTATCTGGCCTATGCCTATGAAAAGGGCTACACTACCGGCATTGGTACCAACGCCGCCGGTCAGCTGGTCTTTGCCCCCAACAACACCATTACGGCAGGGGAGTATATGACCTTTGTGCTCCGGGCGCTGGGTTATTCCGAGACTGGCACCAATCCTGACTTTACCTGGCAGACTGCCATGGAGGCGGGGGTAACGCTGGGTGCCATCCGTCAGAGTGAACGCACCATGCTGGAGAGCGGCACCTTCCTGCGGGCCCAGGTAGTCTATCTGTCGGTGTGCGCCCTCTCTGCTCCCACCAAGGACGGCGGAATCCTGCTGGACCGCACTGCCTCCAACGGCGGGTATGACAAGGCCACCATGCAGACCGTGCTGAACGAGGTTTCCGCCCTGCGTCTGAGTTAAATGCACAACACAAAAAACGCGAGCCGTAAGGCTCGCGTTTTTTATTACATCTTGGCGGTGCGCATGGCCCGCATAGCATTGAGGATGGCGATGACCGAGACGCCTACATCTGCAAAGACGGCCTCCCACAGATTGGCCAGGCCCAGGGCACTGAGCACCAGCACCAGCAGTTTTACCCCCAGGGCAAACACGATATTCTGACGGACAATGGCCAGAGTGCGGCGGGCGATGGCAATGGCCTGAGCCAGCTTGGAGGGCTTGTCATCCATGAGGACGATGTCTGCCGCCTCGATGGCAGCGTCGGAACCCAGGGCGCCCATGGCAATGCCCACATCCGCCCGGGAAAGGACGGGGGCGTCGTTGATGCCGTCTCCCACGAAGGCAAGGGCCCCCTTGGGGGATACCTCTTTCAGCAGTCCCTCTACCCGGTCTACCTTGTCAGTGGGGAGGAGTTGAGTGTGGACCTCATCCAGCCCCAGCTGGGCGGCTACCGCCTCGCCAACCTGCTTGGTATCGCCGGTGAGCATCACAGTTTTGCGTACTCCTGCCGCCTTCAGTGCGGTGATGGCCTGTTGGGCGTCCGGCTTTACCTGGTCGGAGATGACGATGTGCCCCAGATAGACCCCGTCGGCGGCCACATGGACCGTGGTGCCCACATGGTGGCAGGGGTGCCAGGTGACGCCGATCTCATCCATCAGCTTGTCGTTGCCGGCGCAGATCACCTTGCCGTCCACCATGGCGCGGACGCCCCGGCCGGACAGCTCTTCCGCCTGAGTGACCCGGCTGCGGTCGGGCAGTTGGCCCCAGGCCTCCAGCAGAGAGCGAGAGATGGGGTGATCGGAGGAGGCCTCTGCCAGGGCGGCCAGCTCCAGCAGCTGGCTCTGGTCACAGTGATCGGGATGAATGGCGGTGACGTTAAAGACTCCTTGGGTCAGGGTGCCGGTCTTGTCAAAGACCACGATCTCCGTTTTGGCCAGCACCTCCAGGTAGTTGCCTCCTTTGACCAGAATACCGGCCCGGGAGGCCCCGCCGATGCCGCCGAAGAAGGAGAGCGGCACCGAGATCACCAGGGCGCAGGGGCAGGATACTACCAGGAAATTGAGCGCCCGCTGAATGGAATCCAGCCAGCTCACCTGGGTGAAGAGGGGAGGCAGGAGGGCCAGAGCCACGGCAGCCAGCACCACAATGGGGGTATAGTACCGGGCAAAACGGGTGATGAAGTGCTCCGCCTTGGCCTTTTTGCTGCTGGCGTTCTCCACCAGGTCCAGGATCTTGGATACGGTGGACTCCTCAAAAGCCTTGGTGACCTGGACTTTCAGCAAGCCGGACAGGTTGACACAGCCGGAGACCACATCGTCGCCGGGCTGGACCTGGCGGGGGAGGGACTCGCCGGTGAGGGCGGCGGTGTCCAGGGTGGAGGTTCCCTCCAACACCACGCCGTCCAGGGGAATCCGCTCCCCAGCCTTGATTACAATGGCGTCTCCCACAGATACTTCCTCCGGGTCCACCTGCTGCAGCTGGCCGTCCACCTCGATGTTGGCGTAGTCGGGGCGGATGTCCATCAGAGCCGCGATGGAGGTGCGGGACCGGTTGACCGCATAGCTCTGGAACCACTCGCCTACCTGATAGAACAGCATAACAAAGACGGCCTCCGGGTATTCGCCGATGGCAAGTGCGCCGATGGTGGCCAGGGCCATGAGGAAGTTCTCGTCAAATACCTGCCCGTGGGCGATGTTGCGCACCGCCCGCCACAGCACATCCCAGCCAATGACGGCATAGGGGACCAGAAAGACCGCCAGCTCCGCCCAGCCGGACAGGGGAAGCAGTACAGCCCCAACAAACAGCACCCCGCTGGCCAGAATGCGGATGAGCATTCGCTTTTGCTTTTTGGTCATGATCCATCTCTCCTTTGCACACAGATAACAGGATCAGAACACAATGGTGCAGTCGGGCTCCACCTTTTTGCAGACCTTGGCGGCCTGCTGGAGGATCTCGTTGAACCGGGCGTCGTCGGCGTCCAGGGTCAGTTTCTGGGTCATAAAGCTGACGGTGGCGCTGTTCACCCCGTCCAGCTTGCGAATGGCGTCCTCCATCTTGGCGGCGCAGTTGGCGCAGTCCAGATCTCTCAGCTTGAATGACTTTCTCATCGTAAAACTCCTCTCATTCCGCAATGTGTTCCATGCCCTGGCCCAAAATGGTGCGGACATGGCCGTCCGCCAGGGAGTAGAACACAGTTTTGCCCTCCCGGCGGTATTTGACCAGTTTGCTCTGCTTCAAAGCCCGCAGCTGGTGGGAGATGGCGGACTGGGTCATGCCCAGCAGCTTGGCGATGTCGCACACGCACATCTCCGACTCAAAAAGCACATACAGGATCTTGATGCGGGTAGAATCCCCAAAGATCTTAAACAGCTCTGCCAGATCGTAGAGGATCTCATCTTCCGGCATGGTGCGCTCCACTTTATCCACGATCTCTTGGTGGACGTGGCTGTAATCGCACCGTTCCACGCCGTTGCTGTCTGTCATGACGACCATCCTTTCTAATAACATATGAGCTATTGTTCATATATTATTATATACTTGCTCGGCAGGATGTCAAGAGGGAATGGAAGTTTTTCTTGCGATGGGGCTCGGGCGGGGGTATGATGGGGGAGAGAACAGGCCCTTGGGGCCGGAAGGGACGGATAGATATGAAGCGAGATGATGGACGGGATGTGGGCCTGGAGGCCCTGGACCGGTGCGAATATATGGTGTTGGCGGTAAACGACGTTGAGGGGCTGCCCTATTGTATGCCGCTTAACGGCGTTCGGGTGGGGGAGGCGGTCTATTTTCACTCCAGGCTGGGGGGAGAAAAGCTGGACTGCCTGAGACTCCACCCCCAGGTCTGCCTGACGGCTGTAGGCCATCAGCGGGTGGTGCAGGCGGCCTACGAGACGGAGTTCACCAGCGCCGTAGCCCGTGGGACCGCCCATGAGGTGACCGACCCGGAGGAGCAGAAGGCAGCTCTGCGGGCCATCTGCAAAAAATATGCCCCCGACTGCCCGGAACGGGTGGAGGAGGTCATTGAGAAGCACCTGCCCCGCACCGCGGTGTGGCGGATTGATTTGGAGCAGGTCAGTGGACGGGAACGACTTTGTAAAGAATGAAAAAAGGGGCGCCGCGAGATACGCGGCGCCCCTTTTGTGTACGAATGCTTATTTATACTTGTAGAATCCCTCACCGGCGTTGATGCCCAGCTTACCGGTGTCAATGTACTCCTCTTTCAGCCGCTTGGCCATTTTGCCGTAGGTGGTATTGGGATCGGCGGCGGCGGGGTTGTTGGTGAGGATATTGTAGGCCGTGGTGATACCCACGATGTCCAGGATGCGGAAGGGGCCCATGGGGGCGCCGGTAGCCAGCACCCAGGTCCTGTCGATGGTCTCGAAGTCGGCGATATCCTCCGCCCACAGGCTCTGGGCTGCCATCAGGAAGGGGACCAACATGGAGTTGAGCAGGTAGCCGTTTTTTTCCTTCTTCAGACGCAGGGGCACCATGCTGATATCCGCGGCAAACTGGGCAACTTCTTCGTAAGCGGCCGGGTCGGTGCCGGGGTGGCCCATGACCTCTGCGGTGTTCTGCTTCCAGATGTTGTTGGCAAAGTGGAGCGCCAGGTACTTCTCTGGCCGGCCGGTATACTGGGCCAGGGAAGAGGGGAGCAGGGTGGAGGTATTGGTGGCCAGGATGGTTTTTTCCGGCAGCAGAGGAGCCAGTTTCTGATAGAATTCAATCTTTTCCTGGGGAACCTCCGCCAGGGCCTCAATGACCAGGTCGGCGTCCTTCACCGCCCCGGCCAGATCGGTGGTCAGGGTCAGGCCGGTCAAAGCTGCGTCCGCCTGGGCGATCAGCCCGTCGATCTCCTCCGGAGTGTAGGTGCGGCTGTTGTCCAGCAGACCGGGACTGTAGGGGCCGGGGGTGGTCTTAGCAGCGGTCAGCTCCGCCACGTAGATGTCGTGAAGCCTCTGCAGCTTGGGCTGGGCCCGGCCGATGGAGGCATCGCTCCTCAGCCAGATGGTGACGTGAAAGCCTTTGTAGGCGGTCTGGTAGGCGATTTGACTGCCCAGCACGCCGCCGCCGATGAGAACCACATTCTGAATGCTCATTGCGCTGCCTCCTGTTAAAAAATTCATGTTTATATAATGAACTAAATAGTTTAGCTAATGATAGTATAATACAATAACGGTGTTTTGTCAACGCTGTTCCGCTCAAAAGGCAAAAAAACAGGCACACTGCCTATAGCAGTGCGCCTGTTTTTTGTTCATCACAATGGGCTGTCAGCTCTCCTGAGGTCACTCCAGCATCCGCTTCAGATACTGCCCGGTGTAGGAGGCGGGGCACTGGGCCACCGCCTCGGGGGTACCGGTCGCAACAATAGTACCGCCGCCGGAGCCGCCCTCGGGGCCCAGATCAATGACGTGGTCGGCAGTCTTGATCACGTCCAGATTGTGCTCGATGACCACCACGGTGTTGCCCGCGTCCACCAGCTTCTGAAGTACCTCGATCAGCTTATGCACGTCGGCGGTGTGAAGGCCGGTGGTGGGCTCATCCAGAATATAGATGGTCTTGCCGGTGGAGCGCTTGGCCAGCTCAGTGGCCAGCTTGACACGCTGGGCCTCGCCGCCGGACAGCTCGGTGGAGGGCTGGCCCAGCTTTACATAGCTGAGACCCACCTCGTAGAGGGTCTGGAGCTTGTTGTACAGCCGGGGCAGATGCTCGAAGAAGGGGAGGGCCTCCTCCACCGTCATGTCCAGCACTTCATAGATGTTCTTGCCCTTGTAGCGTACCTCCAGGGTTTCCCGGTTGTACCGCTTGCCCTTACACACCTCGCAGGGCACGTAGATGTCGGGCAAAAAGTGCATCTCGATCTTGATGAGACCGTCGCCCTGGCAGGCCTCGCACCGTCCGCCCCGCACGTTGAAGGAGAACCGGCCGGGGCCGTAACCTCTGGCCTTGGCGTCGGGGGTGGAGGCGAACAGGTCCCGGATGTCGTTGAAGAGGCCGGTGTAGGTGGCCGGATTGGACCGGGGGGTGCGGCCGATGGGAGACTGGTCGATGGCAATGATTTTGTCCAGATATTCCTCGCCCTCGATGGACCGGTGCTTGCCGGGGCGGGTTTTGGCCCGGTTCAGGTCGGCGGCCAGCCGCTTATAGAGAATCTCGTTGACCAGGGAGGATTTGCCGGAGCCGGATACGCCGGTGACACAGGTGAAGGTGCCCAGAGGAATGGACACATCCACATTTTGCAGGTTGTTCTCCGCCGCGCCCTTAACTGTGAGAAAATGGCCGTTGCCGGTCCGCCGCTCCGCCGGAACGGGGATTTTCTTCCGGCCGGACAGGTAGTCACCGGTGATGGAGCCGGGGGTATTCATCACCTCTTCGGCGGTGCCGCAGGCCACCACCTGGCCGCCATGGACGCCTGCGCCGGGGCCGATATCCACGATGTAGTCGGCCTGACGCATGGTATCCTCGTCGTGTTCCACCACAAGCAGGGTGTTGCCCAGGTCACGCAGGTGCTTGAGCGTGGCCAGCAGCTTGTCGTTGTCCCGCTGGTGCAGGCCGATGGAGGGCTCGTCCAGAATGTAGAGTACCCCCATCAGGGAGGAGCCGATCTGAGTGGCCAGGCGGATACGCTGGCTCTCGCCGCCGGACAGAGTGGCGGCGGCCCGGCTCAGGGTCAGATATTGCAGGCCCACGCTCTGGAGGAAGCCCAACCGGTTCTTGATCTCCTTCAGGATGCGGTCGGCGATGAGCATTTTCTGATCGGAGAGCTCCAGGTGGTCCACAAAGTCTAGTGCTTCGGTCACGGACTTGCGGCAGAAGGTGTCGATGTTGATGCCCCCCACGGTGACAGCCAGAGCCTCCTTCCGCAGGCGCTTGCCGCCGCAGTCGGGACAGGGGCGTTCGCCCATGCAGTCCTCCAGATCCCGGCGCATGGCGTCAGACTGGGTCTCCTTATAACGGCGTTCCAGGTTGTTGATGATGCCCTCAAAGGGCTGCATCAGAGTGCCGTGGCCGTTCTCCCGCTCATAGGTCAGCTTCAGCTTTTCTCCCTTGGTGCCGTAGAGGATGATATCCATGATCTCTGCCGGCAGGTCTTTGATAGGGGTGGTCAGCTTGAAGTTGTACTTCTTGGACAGAGCCTCAAAATACATCCGGGAGATGGAATCCCCCTTGATGTTGTTCCAGCCGGAGGCGGTGATGGCCCCCTCCAGGATGGACAGTTCTTTGTTGGGGATGATGAGGTCCGGGTCCACCTTCAGCTGAGAGCCCAGGCCGGTACAGGTGGGGCAGGCACCGAAGGGGTTGTTGAAGGAGAACATACGGGGGGACAGCTCCTCGATGGAGATGCCGCAGTCCTCACAGGCGTAATTCTGGGAGAACATGATATCCCGGTCCTCGCCCACGATGTTGATGACAACCAGGCCGCCGGCCAGGTTAGAGGCCACCTCCACCGAGTCGGTGAGCCGGCGGGCGATATCCTCTTTGATGACCAGCCGGTCCACCACGATCTCGATGTTGTGCTTCTTGTTCTTGTCCAGCTCGATCTCTTCCGTCAGGTCGTACAGGGAGCCGTCCACCCGGCAGCGGACGTAGCCCGACTTGCGGGCGTCCTCCAGCAGTTTCTGGTGGGTGCCCTTCTTGCCGCGGACCACCGGGGCCATGACCTGAATGCGGGTGGCCTCGGGCAGCTCCAGCACCTGGTCAATGATCTGGTCGATGGTCTGCTGCTTAATCTCCTTGCCGCACTTGGGGCAGTGGGGGGTGCCTACCCGGGCCCACAGCAGACGGAGGTAGTCATAAATTTCGGTGACGGTGCCCACGGTGGACCGGGGGTTTTTGGAGGTGGTCTTCTGGTCGATGGAGATGGCGGGGGAGAGGCCGTCGATGTAGTCCACGTCGGGCTTCTCCATCTGCCCCAAAAACATCCGGGCGTAGGAGGACAGGGACTCCACATAGCGGCGCTGCCCCTCGGCATAGATGGTGTCAAAGGCCAGGGAGGACTTGCCGCTGCCCGAGAGACCGGTGAGCACCACCAGCTTGTCCCGCGGGATGTCCACGTCGATGTTTTTCAGATTGTTGGCGCGAGCGCCTTTGACGGAAATATGATCCAGCATAAGATAAAATCCTTTTGATTCAGCGTTTACGAGAAGTTGGTGTGGAAAATGAAATACCACAGGGCCAGGAACAGCAGCGCACCGCCGGCGATCCCGAACAGGATGCGCATGGGCTTGGGAAGTTTGGGCAGGACGGCCAGAACAATGAGGACCAGGGCGATCAGGCCGATGAAGAAGGGCAGATAGACCGCCAGCGCATCCATCAGACCATACTCAGCGTCGGGATTCAGAGTGTTCAATTCCATAGGATCCACCTTCCTCTATGCTGATATCAATAGCCGAACAGATCTGCCACCTTGGTGAGCATATCCCGGATGGGCAGGTTGTAGGGGCAGCGCTTCTCACAGGCGCCGCACTGGACGCAGGAGCCGGCGTGGTACTGCATGGCGTCGTACCGGGCCTTGGCCCAGTCGGCCAGGCCGTACTTGCGGGCATAGTTGGCCATCAGGAAGCAGTTGGGGATACTGATGCCGTTGGGGCAGGGGGCGCAGTAGTTGCAGCGGCGGCAGAACTCGTTGCCCAGCTCCTTGCGGATGCGGTCGCACTCGGCCAGCTCCTCCTGGGTGAGGGGGGAGAAGTGTTCAGCGGCCTCGGCGTTGCGGTCGGCCTCCTCAGGGGAGCCCATGCCGGGGATGGAAATATCAATGACGCCGGAGGCGGCAATGAACCGCAGGGCCAGGTTCCAGTCGTCCAGATTGCCGCCGGCCATGGGCTTCATGGCAATGGTGCCGATCCCCATCTCCTTGGCCTTCTTCAATACCTCGTGGCCCTGGGTCTCCACGATGTTGTAGGGGAACATGACAGTCTCGATCTTGTTGCCGTGGAGCTCGATCATCTTCTTCAGCGCATCCACGTTGTGGGCGGTGACGCCAAGATGACCGATCTTACCGGCGGCCTTGGCCTCCTTCAGTGCCTCCCAGGCACCGCCTTCGCCAAACACCTTGTCAATCTCAGCCTCGGGCAGGTTGTGGATCTGGTAGACGTCGATGTAGTCGGTGCGCAGGTTTTTCAGGCTGATGTCGATATCCTTGGCCATGGACTCCTTGTCCCGGGCCATGGACTTGGTAGCCAGGATGAACTTATCCCGGCGGCCCTCCAGGGCGGCGCCCAGATACTCTTCGGACACGGTGTAGCCTCGGGCGGTATCGATGTAGTTCATGCCATACTGCTCCAGCTTATCCACGACTGCCTTGGTATTGGCGGCGTCGGAACGCTGGATCGGGATGCCGCCGAAGGAAACCTGGGCAGCTTTAAGACCAGTTTTACCAAGTGTGACGTAATTCATGACAAAAACCTCACTTTTATGATGTTTGGTCAGCTAATGATAACGAGTCCCGCGATGAATAGGCCGAGGGAGAGAAGTGTAAATGCGATCCAGCTAAAGATACGGGAAAAGATCTCCCAGTCAGAGGGCTCGGCGTCCTCCGGATACTTGACCCGGAAGGACAGGTGAAGGCGGAACAGAGTGTCGTCGAATTTAATGAGCAGGGCGGCAATTCCAGCGGTCAAAAGTCCAAAGAACCAATACATCAGGCTGCCTCGGTGGGTGTCCGCTTGGGGCAGCTGGGAGAATCGGATGAGGGTGGATAGGCTGGGCCGGTGAGGGTCCACCACATTGCCGTCTGCGTCGTGTTCGACACCGTTCACCGAGTAGGTGACATGAAAGAGGTCGGAATCAGGCTCGCCGTCCTCCCGTATAAACAGAAACAGATCTTCGGTGTATCCGCCCCGAAAAAGAATGCTGTCCTCCTCCCGGATCTCTACACCGATCAGGTCCAGGGACTCCCACTCTCCGCCTGGGGCGGCAGTGGGGTCTTCATGGACGGTATAGGGGCCGCAGACCGTGTCCCCCCAGTGGTAAGTGACGGTGTTTCCTTCTACCGTGAAGGAGGCACTCTGACCGTCCACCTTGGCGGAGTACACTGTGGTATCGCCCTCCGTGGCAGGGAAGTAGAGGGCGTCCTGGTACTCCACGCCGTACTGGCGGCCAATGAAGAAGTAGAGGACCGAAAAGACAGCGACAATGACGATCAAAACAATGGGCAGGATCTTTTTCAGCCGGTCGTACATGATAACAGCCCTCCTTGTAAGAGGTCACCCCTGGCCCCGCAGCTCGATGATGCGGTCCCGGAGAACGGCGGCGTACTCGAATTCCAATCTCTTGGAAGCTTCTTTCATCTCCTTCTCCAGCTTGGCGATGGCAGCCTCCTTCTCCTTCTTGGACAGAGCCTTCTTGGAGTGGGGCAGCTCGCCCTTGTCCTCGGACAGGTCGATGACGTCCCGCACCGACTTGATGACGGTCTTGGGCACAATGCCGTGGGCCTGGTTAAAGGCGTCCTGCTTGGCCCGGCGGCGCTCGGTCTCGTCAATGGCCCGGCGCATGGAGGGGGTGATGGAGTCGGCGTACATGACCACCAGACCCTGGGCGTTTCGGGCGGCACGGCCGATGGTCTGGATCAGGGAGGTCTCGGAGCGGAGGAAGCCCTCCTTGTCGGCGTCCAGAATGGCCACCAGAGAGACCTCCGGCAGGTCCAGACCTTCGCGCAGCAGGTTGATGCCCACCAGCACGTCGAAGGTGCCCAGCCGCAGGTCCCGGATGATCTCCATCCGCTCGATGGTGTCGATGTCGTGGTGCATATACCGCACCTTGATACCGGCATTGGTGAGATAGGCGGTGAGATCCTCCGCCATCTTCTTGGTGAGAGTGGTGACCAGCACCCGTTCCTTGCGGGCGGTGCGGTCGTTGATCTCCCCAATGAGGTCGTCGATCTGGCCCTCCACCGGGCGCACCTCGATCTTGGGGTCCAGCAGGCCGGTGGGGCGGATGACCTGCTCCACAATCTGGCCGGAGCGTTCCCGCTCGTATTCGCCGGGGGTGGCGGACACATAGACCACCTGATTGAGGCGTTTCTGGAACTCCTCAAACTTCAGAGGCCGGTTGTCAAAGGCGCAGGGGAGACGGAAGCCGTAGTCCACCAGGGAGGTCTTTCGGGCACGGTCACCGTTGTACATGGCCCGCACCTGGGGGAGGGTCACGTGGCTCTCGTCGATGAAGAGGACAAAATCCTTGGGGAAGTAGTCCAGCAGGGTGTGGGGGGGCGACCCGGCGGGGCGGCCCTCAATGACCCGGCTGTAGTTCTCGATACCGGTGCAGTAGCCCAGCTCCTGCATCATCTCCACGTCGTACATGGTGCGCTGCTTGATGCGCTGGGCCTCGATAAGCTTGCCCTCCCGCTCGAAGAAGGCCACACGCTCCTCCAATTCCTTATAGATCTCCTGGATGGCGGCGTCCATTTTCTCCTTGGGGGTGACGTAGTGGGTGGCAGGCCAGATGGGGATGGTGTTGAGCCGCCGGATAGGTGTGCCGGTGACCACGTTGATCTCGGAGATGCGGTCGATCTCATCTCCAAAAAACTCCACCCGGATGGCGGAATCCTTCCAGTAGGCCGGGAAGATCTCTACTGTGTCTCCCCGGACCCGGAACATATTGCGCTCAAAAGCGATGTCGTTGCGCTCATAGCGGATGGCCACCAGCTTTTTCAGCAGCTCGTCCCGCTCCATCTGAGCGCCCACCCGGAGGGAGACCATCATTTTGGCGAAGTCCTCCGGCTCACCCAGACCGTAGATGCAGGACACCGAGGAAACCACGATCACGTCCCGCCGCTCCATCAGGGAGGCGGTGGCCGCCAGCCGCAGCCGGTCAATCTCCTCGTTCACCGCAGAGTCCTTTTCAATAAAGGTATCGGTATGGGGGATATAGGCCTCGGGCTGGTAGTAGTCGTAGTAGGACACGAAATACTCCACCGCGTTGTTGGGGAAGAACTCCTTGAACTCGGCGCACAGCTGGGCGGCCAGGGTCTTGTTGTGGGCCAGCACCAGGGTGGGCCGCTGGACCGCCTCGATGACCTTGGCCATGGTGAAGGTCTTGCCAGAACCGGTGACGCCCAGCAGGGTCTGCTCATCCAGCCCGTTTTCAATGCCTGCCGCCAGGGCGGCAATGGCCTCGGGCTGATCGCCTGCCGGCTGATATTCGCTGACCACTTCAAATTTAGGCATACCATCACCTCTCAGACACATTGTATCAGAACATCAGTTCCATTGCAACGATGAATCGAAAGAATGTTCTTATGGCCGGTAGAAGCCGCTGTCCCGGAGGGACACCATATCGTCGTCCACGAAAATCAGGTGGTCCACCAACTCCACACCCATCCGGGCCAGGAAGGGGGCCAGACTTTCGGTGGTGGCGATATCGTCGCCGGAGGGGAAGGCGATCCCGGAGACGTGATTGTGAGCCAGCACCACCGCCGCGGCATTGAGGGAGAGGGCGGCCTCGGCGATGAGCCGGGTGGTAATGTTGACGGCGTTTACATTGCCCTCGCCCAGTTTACGGATACCCAGCACCTTGCCCTTACCGTCCATGCACAGCAGGCAGAGCTGCTCGTTGCGGGCGCCGAAGAAGTAGGGCTGGAGCAGGGCAAAATAGTCTCTGGTGTTCCGGGCAATGTCGTCCATCTGGGTGCGGGCGGTGAGATAGCGGCCGGACAATTCCTTGGCGGCTTTGAACAGAACGGCGGCG
This sequence comes from Flavonifractor sp. An112, assembly GCF_904377885.1. Classification (NCBI taxonomy): domain Bacteria; kingdom Bacillati; phylum Bacillota; class Clostridia; order Eubacteriales; family Oscillospiraceae; genus Flavonifractor; species Flavonifractor sp. An112. Next base: position 13,487 of record NZ_CAJFGT010000038.1, read on the forward strand.
TGTTCGCCCACGCCTTTGACCTTTTGCAGCTCCTCCGGTGTTGCGTCCAGTACCCCAGCCAGAGAGCCGAAATGATTCAGAAGCTCATGGGCCAGGGGATTGGTATCGCTGCGGGGATTGGCGTAGAACAGGAGCAATTCCAGCAGCTTGTGGTCGGGAAAGGAGTCCGGCCGGGCCAGAAATTCAGTTTTTAACCGCTGACGGTGGCCGTCGTGGGTGCCCATGACCGGACTCCTCCTTTATATGTTTAGGCCTTGGCGCCGTACTGAGCCAGATAGGCTTCCATTTTGCTCTTCATCTCGTCGTCAATGTAGACCTTGCCGTCGATCTCCTTATTGTGGAGGAAGGAAATGATCTCCTTGACGGTGACGATGGGGTAGACGGCGATGCCGTAGTCTTCCCGCAGCTCGTCCAGGGTAGAGCAGTCCTTGGTGCCCCGCTCCATGCGGTCCACGGACACGATGAGGGCCTTCATGTTCACGTTGGCCACGTGCTTGAAGAGCTCAATGGTCTCCCGGACGGCGGTACCGGCGGTAACCACGTCCTCCACGATGACCACGTCGTCCCCGTCCTGAGGCTTGTAGCCCACCATGGAGCCGCCCTCGCCGTGGTCCTTGGCTTCCTTCCGGTTAAAGCAGTAGGGCAGGTTCCGGTCATAGTTGCGGTACAGGGAGGCAGCGGCGGTGACGGCCAGAGGGATGCCCTTGTAGGCGGGGCCAAACAGGCAGGTCACGCCCTCGGGCAGGTTCTCCTGGATGCAGGCGGCGTAGTAGTCGCCCAGCTTGGCAGCCTGAGCGCCGGTCTTGTAGTTGCCGGTGTTGATGAAATAGGGGGTCTTGCGGCCGGACTTGGTGGTGAAGTCGCCGAAGGTGAGCACGCCGGAGCGCACCATGAAGGTGATGAATTCTTCTTTGTAGGTCATGTGAAAAACCTCTCTTCTCAAAATAGTCAAAATATTATACCACTGATGAAGGAACTGGACAAGGGCTTGCGCCGTCCAAAGAAAAGATGGTTTTAGGAAATTTTAATTGTTCTTTTTCCCGCCAATATGATACAATACAGAAACTGACGCAAGCGAGGTGTTCTCTTTTGGAATTGCTGCAATGGCTGACGTCCACCAATCTGGGCGAAATGTTTTTTACCATGCTGGTGTCCATGGTGCCTATCATTGAGCTGCGGGGCGGCGTGCCCTTCGGTACCGCTCTGGGCCTGCCTCCGGGACAGGCGCTGGTGGCCTCGATTATTGGCAATATGATCCCCATCCCCTTTATTATCGTTTATATCCGGCGGATTTTTCTATGGATGCGCCGGAAATCCCCCAAGCTCAATTCCCTGGTGGACAAGCTGGAAAAAAAGGCCCACCTGAAGGGGCAGAAGGTGACCAAATATAAATATATCGGTCTGTGGATATTTGTGGCTATCCCCCTGCCGGGCACCGGCGCCTGGACCGGCGCCCTGGCGGCCGCCTTCCTGGATATGCCTTTGCGGAAAGCGCTGCCCTCCATTTTCCTGGGTGTGGTCACCGCCGGGCTGATCATGACCTTTGCCACCGGCATTGTGGTCTCCACCGTAGGGAGCTGAGTCCCTTCTTCCGCCCCGTGCATAGGATGGGGCGGAGGTGAAGGGTTTGGACGGAATCTTACAGGCCGTATTGGCCCTGCTGGCGGCCATCGGCCTTCTGGCCCTGGGCTGGGTGCTGTTTGGATGGCTGCTTGCTCCGGCGGAAGGGGCCGGCCCGGTCTATGCCGTGGTCCCGGCGGCAGGGGAGGGCACCCATCTGGAGCAGGATGTAAAGCGGCTGCTGTGGCTGCGGGGGCGGCAGAAAAAGGGGTTTACCATCGTGATCGCCGACGGCGGACTGGACCCGGCGGGAAAGGCGGTGGCTGCCGCCCTGCTCACCGGCGCCACTGGCGTGGTGCTCTGTCCTGCCGGGCGGCTGAACGAGTACATCACAGAGAAATAGCATTCGACAAATCCGCCTGCGGATGGTATCATATTCTCCAAGCGACACAAGGAGGGGCAGCCATGCAGGAGGAGTCACAGGATTATATGCAGGGCACCGTGTCGGCCGTGATCTACCAGAACGAGGAGAACGGCTACACGGTGCTTCGTCTTGACGTTGGGGACGGGGCTCTGGTCACGGTGGTGGGCTGTATGCCGGGGGTGGCCCCCGGAGAGAGTATCTCGGTCCAGGGCAGTTGGACCCGCCACGCCTCCTACGGCGAGCAGTTCAAGGCTGAGACCGTGGAGCGGCGTCTGCCCGCCGGGGCCAAGGCCATCTTCGACTACCTGTCCTCGGGGGCGGTGCGGGGCATCGGCGCGGCTACCGCCCGGCGGATGATCGAGGAGTTTGGGGAGGACGCCCTCACCGTGCTGGAGGAACATCCGGAGCAGCTTACCCGCATCAAGGGTATCACCCGCAAGAAGGCTCTGACCATCGGGGAGCACTTCCGGCTTCAGATGGGGATGCGGCGGCTGCTGGCCTTTCTGGGAGAGCATGAGGTGCCCCTCCAGCTGGCCATGCCCCTGTACCGCCGGTACGGGGACCGGGCCCTGGAGGTCATCCGGGGCAACCCCTATCTGATGGTGGACGAGGAGCTGGGCGTGGACTTCTCCACAGCCGACGCCCTGGCCCTGTCCATGGGTATGGAGGGGGACGATCCTCAACGCATTGAGGCCGCCCTTCTTTTTGAACTAACCTATAATCTGGATAACGGCCATGCCTTTTTGCCCCGGCGCAAGCTGCTCCTGGCCACCGGCCAGCTCATCGGCGTGGAGGGGGAGAGCCTGGAGGACGCCCTGGAGACCCTGCTGGAGCGGGGTGAGGTGATCCAGGAACCGGTGGCAGGGGAGGAGGCCGTCTACCTCCAGGCCCTGTGCGAGGCCGAGCAGTATGTGGCCTGGCGGCTCACCGAGATGTCCCGGGGCGAACTGGTGGCCCCCCACGGCCTGGATGAACTCATCGACCGTATCCAGAACGACCAGGGCATTGTGTACGCCCCCCAGCAGCGGGAGGCGGTGGCTCTGGCGGCTACCAGTCAGGTGATGCTCCTCACCGGCGGTCCCGGTACCGGTAAGACCACCTCCCTGCGGGGGGTCCTGGCCCTCTTTGACCAGCTGGGGCTGGAGACCGCCCTGGCTGCCCCCACGGGCCGGGCGGCCAAGCGGCTGGGAGAGCTGTGCGGGGCGGAGGGATACACCATCCACCGGCTGCTGGAGACACAGTACGACCCCCGCTCCGGCAAGCTGATCTTTGCCCACGACGAGAGCGATCCCCTGAAGGCGGACGCCGTCATCGTGGACGAGACTTCCATGGTGGACATTGTGCTGATGCAGGGGTTGCTGGCCGCCCTGCGGGACGACTGCCGCCTGATCCTGGTGGGGGACCCGGATCAGCTGCCCAGCGTGGGCCCCGGCAACCTGTTTTCCGATCTCATCCGCAGCGGAGCCATCCCTATGGTGCGGCTCACCGAGATTTTCCGGCAGGCCGCCGAGAGCGCCATCGTCCGCAACGCCCACGGGGTCAACCGGGGCCAGCTGCCCGACCTGAAGGACCGGGAGCACGACTTCTTCTTCCTGCGCCGGAAGGACCCGGCCCGGGCGGCTGAGACCATTGTGGAGCTGATCCAGACCCGGCTGCCCAACAATATGGGCATTCCCGCCGACCAGATCCAGGTGCTGTCACCCACCCGCAAGCGGGTGACCGGCACCGCCTCCCTCAATAGGGCCATTCAGGAGGCGGTCAATCCCGCCCAGCCTGACAAGCCGGAGAAGCGGTTTGGCGAGTATGTGTTCCGACAGGGTGACCGGGTCATGCAGGTACGCAACAACTACGATGTGATCTGGCATGACGGTTCCGACAGCGGCATGGGCATTTTTAATGGAGATATCGGCACCGTGACCCGGGTGGACAACCGGGAGGGTACCCTTACCGTGGACTTTGAGGGCAGGGTGGTGGAGTACACCCAGGATATGCTGGTGGAGCTGGAGCCCGCCTACGCCATCACCGTGCACAAGGCCCAGGGCAGCGAGTACCGGGCGGTGATCCTGGCGGTGAGTGAGGGGGCCCCCATGCTGCTCACCCGGGGGGTGCTGTACACTGCCATCACCCGTGCCCGGGAACTGCTCATCCTGGTGGGGGATGAGGAAGTGGTGGCCACCATGACCGCCAACGACCGCCAGCAGAGGCGGTATTCCGGCCTGCGGTGGCGGCTGGTGCAGATGAAAGAATAATAAAAAAGGTCCTCTTCCCAGTGAGGAAGAGAACCTTTTCGCTTATTCTCTTACTTCGTGCCGAAAATGCGGTCGCCGGCGTCGCCCAGGCCGGGAACGATGTAGCCGTGCTCGTTGAGCTTCTCATCCAGAGCGGCGCAGTAGATGTCCACGTCGGGATGATCGTGATGGACCCGCTCGATGCCCTCGGGGGCGGCGATGATGTTCATCAGCTTGATGTGCTTGACCTCATAGTTCTTGATGAACTGGATGGCGGCGGAGGCAGAGCCGCCGGTGGCCAGCATGGGGTCCAGGATGATGACATCACGCTCGGCGATGTCGTTGGGCATCTTGCAGTAGTACTCCACGGGCTCCAGGGTGTCGGGGTCGCGGTACAGACCGATGTGGCCCACCTTGGCGGAGGGGATCAGGGTCAGGATGCCGTCCACCATGCCCAGACCGGCCCGCAGAACGGGAACGATAGCCAGCTTCTTGCCGGCGATGGTCTTGAACTTGCCGGTGGTGATGGGGGTCTTGATCTCCACCTCCTCCATGGGCAGGTCACGGGTGGCCTCATAGCACATGAGGGTGGCGATCTCGGAGACGACCTGACGGAAGTCCTTGACGCCGGTGGTCTCATCCCGGAGGATAGACAGCTTGTGCTGCAGGAGAGGGTGATCGAGAATGTGTACTTTTTCCATATCCATGGCGCTATTCCCCTTTGTTTTGTTCTTTTGCCAGCCGCTCCCGTTCAGCCTGGGAGAGCCGGTGATAGTTGGGTGCCAGACCCGCCGCGTCGGTCAGCAGGCCCTGTCGGGCAAGCTCCAGACCGCACCGGGCCACGCCCCACGCGCTCTGGAATTGCAGATGGGGGGGCGCCAGGCGGACGTCCAGCCCCGGCCCTTTGAGGGTAGTATAGCATAAAACCGCGCCGTCTCCAACCAGTAATTGCGTTTTTCCACTGATTTTTAATTCTTCCCCCAGCTCCTCCAGGGAAATGGCCCGGTCGGGAGTCAGGCGCTCCAGCGTTTCGCCGTTACTGGCAAAGCGGGCGTTGTACACCTGATGCCGCCGGGCGTCCATGACGGCGCAGATCTCCAGCCCGGTGTGGGCCAGGTTCCAGGCCATGGATTCCAGGGTGGAGCAGGCGGCGCAGGGCTTGCTGCCTGGCCAGGCTAGCCCCTTGGCGGCGGCCACGCCGATGCGCAGGCCGGTAAAGGAGCCGGGGCCCGCCGCCACGGCGATGACGTCCACATCCTCCAGAGTAAGGCCGCACCCGGAGAGCAGGGAAGTGGTCATGGGCATCAGGGTGACCGAGTGGGTCAGGCCGTTGTTCTGATAGGATTGGGCAATGAGCTTTTCATCCTCACACAGAGCCACCGAGCAGGCGGTGGCGGAGGATTCCAGAGCTAATATCTTCATGGTTGGGGACCTCCCGTAATGGTGATGATGCGTTGGTCGTCGTGCTCGCCCCGGCGGATGTCCACCCGGATGGTATCCTCCTCCAGCGCGTCGGCGATGTTTTCGCTCCACTCCACAGCGCACACGCCGCCCCGGGCCAGGTAGTCCTCCCAGCCAATGTCGAAGAGCTCGTCTGAAGAGCCCAGCCGGTACATATCAAAGTGGAACAGGGGCAGACGCCCGCCCTCGTACTCATTGACAATGGTAAAGGTGGGGCTGGTCACCCGCTCCTCCACCCCAAGGCCGCGGGCAAGGCCCCTGGTAAAGGCGGTCTTGCCCGCCCCCAGATCACCGGTAAAGGCGATGACGCTCCCCGGATTCAGCCGGGCGGCCAGAGCAGCGCCTGCGGCCTCGGTCTCAGCAGGGGAGTTGGTTGTGATCTCCATATAACACCTCGTTTATTACAGATGAAATGCCTCGCAGAGTTTGCGCCTCTGGGCGCAAATCAAATGGAATCTGTTTTTCCTGATGACATGAGCATCAGAAAAAACACTTCTCAGCCCGTAAGTGTGGGATTTGTCCGCACTCAGCGGGCAAATCCTGCGCGCAACGGGCTGCAAACGCCTTCCCAAAGCAGTACCGCTGCTTTGGGAAGGACTTTAAATGTGAAGATTCTGACAAGATTATAACACACCTGTTTACCAAACGCAAAAAAGATGGTAAACTAATTTGACGTACGTCCGAACCCGCGGACGAAATAGGTAAGGAGGCGAGCCGGTGTCCTGGCTGAGAGATTCCATTCGTTCCTTCTGGCAGCAGGGTGACCGGCTGCTGCTGACCCTGTGCCTGCTGGCCAGCGGGTATGGTCTGGTGCTCATTTTCAGCGCTACCCGCTACCTGGGCGAGGCGGACGCCATGCGCTGCATGATCGTGCAGGCTGTGGCGATTGTTATGGGTGTTGTGATCTATATGCTCATGTCCTCGGTGGACATTGAGCTGTTTGTAGATAAATCCTGGAAGTGGCTGCTGCTGTTCAATGTGGTCATCAACGCGCTGGTCCGTACTCCTCTGGGTGTGGAGGTCAACGGCAACCGCAGCTGGCTTCACATTCCCGGATTTCCTGTGAACCTTCAGCCCGCCGAGCTGGCCAAGCTGACCTTTGTACTGCTGCTGGCCTGGCAGATGAGCCGGCTGCGGGACAAGGGCATCAGCAAGCCCTCCTCGGTGTTCCAGATCGCGGGGCACACCCTGTTCATGTTCGGTGTGGTGGCGGTGACCTCCGGCGACTTCGGCATGGGTCTGACTTATCTGATCATTTTTGTCATTATGGCCTGGAGCGCCGGGGTCAAGAAACGCTGGTTCCTGCTGGCCGTGGTGGTATGCGTGGTGGGCGTGGTGCTGATCTGGCCCCACATCAAAGATATGTATTATATGAAGCGGTTCACCGTGGTCATCGACCATATTTTTGGCAATCCGGACACCATTTACGAGCAGACTCAGGGAAAAGGGTGGCAGCAGAGCCGCAGCATTCTGGCCATCGGCAGCGGCGGCCTCACCGGCATGGGTTACCTCCAGGGTATCCAGACCCAGAGTCAGTACAAGCAGTCTCTGCCTGCCCGGGAGACCGACGAGATCTTTGCCGTCTGCGGCGAGGAGTTTGGCCTGATCGGCTGTCTGCTACTGCTGGTTTTGCTGGCGGCCATCATCCTGCGGTGTGTGTGGGTGGCCCGCCGGGCCTGTTCCCCTCAGAGTGCCTTTATTGCCATGGGCTACGCCGGTATGCTGCTGGCTCAGGTGGGCGTCAATGTGGGGATGTGCCTCTATGTATTCCCCGTGGTAGGTCTGACCCTGCCCTTTATCAGCTATGGCGGCTCTTCGGTCATCACCATGTATGCCGCCATGGGTGTGGTTTCCAGCATCAAAATGCGCTCTTTGCCCAGCTGGCTGCGGGACCGCAGCAGGCTGTAGATGGATAGAGCCTGTCCAATGGGGCAGGCTATGGAGGTAAACAAGAAAGGACGGTTCTTAGCACATGAAGGTCACAAGGATCGAATTGCAGCCCGGCGTCTGGCTGACGGCGGTACAGACCAAAAAATTCAAATCCAGCGTATTGGGGGCCCAGTTTCTCACCTCGCTGACGGCGGAAAAGGCCTCTCTCAATGCCCTGGTTCCCATGGTGCTCCGCCGGGGAACGGCGGCTCATCCTGATATGGAATCCCTGTCCGCTGCCCTGGACGAGCTGTACGGCGGTTCTCTGGAGCCCATGGTGCGGAAGAAGGGCGAGACCCAGTGCGTGGGCTTTGTGGGCAGCTTTCTGGATGACGTCTACACCCTGAACAAGGAGCAGGTGCTGGAGCCGGCCGCCGCCCTGCTGGCGGAGCTGATCGGCGCCCCCTATACTCAGGACGGGGCCTTCTGCCCCGACTATACCGGGCAGGAGAAGGCCAACCTGGCCGACCGCATCAAGGCCCAGGTCAATGACAAGCGGCAGTACGCCCAGATCCGGGTAGTGGCCGAGATGTGCGCCGGGGAGAGCTTCGGCGTGGATAAGCTGGGCAGCCTGGAGGCGGTGGAGGCCATCACTCCTCAGAGCCTGTGGGCAGGCTATCAGGCCCTGCTGAAGGAGGCCCGGGTGGAGCTCTACTACTGCGGCTCGGCGGACGCCCAGCGGGTACAGGCGGCCTTCGGGCCTCTGCTGGCGGTGCTGCCGGAGGGGGAGCGGGCCGGTTTGGTCCGCCCCGCCAAGGGAAAGGCGCCTAAGCAGGCCAAACGGGTAGAGGAATCCCTGGATGTGACCCAGGGCAAGCTGGCCATGGGCTTCCGCACCAACTGCGACGCCTGGGACCAGAACTATCCGGCCCTCACCCTGGTCAACGCCATCTATGGCGGTACCACCACCTCCAAGCTGTTTATGAACGTGCGGGAGAAGCTGAGCCTGTGCTACTATGCCAGCTCCGGCCTGATGAAATACAAGGACGTGATGCTGGTCTCCTCCGGCGTGGAGTTTGACAAGGTGGGCCAGGCAGAGGCCGAGATCCTCTCCCAGCTCTACAAGTGCCAGACCGGGGACTTCTCCGACGATGAGCTGGAATGGGCCCGCCGGTCGGTGGTGAGCACCCTGCGCACCACTCTGGACACCCAGGCCCGGCTGGAGGACTACTGGCTGGGCCAGTCCGCCGCCGGTCTTACCGACGGCCCCGACGACATGGCCGCCCGGGTGGAGGCCGTTACACGGGCCCAGGTGGTGGAAGCCGCCCAGGATCTGACCCTGGACACCGTATATTTCCTGAAAGGCAGGGAGTGATTCTATGGTAAGCAAGCAGTACCCCCGTCTGGGGGAGACCGTATTTCATGAGATTCTGGAGAACGGGCTCCACATCTATGTGGACCGCCGCCGGGACTTCCAGAAGAGCTACGCTTTCTTTGCCACCAACTACGGCGGCATGGATATGCGCTTTTTCCAGGACGGCCGGTGGAAGGACACCCCGGCGGGGGTGGCCCACTTCCTGGAGCACAAGATGTTTGACACCGAGGACGGCAACGCCCTCCAGGATCTGGCGGCCAACGGAGCCTCTCCCAACGCCTTCACCAGCTCCGCCATCACCGGCTACTACTTTGAGAGTACCGAGAAGTTCTTCGACAACCTGAAGATCCTGCTCTCCTTTGTGTCTATCCCTTACTTTACCCAGGAGAGCGTGGACAAGGAGCAGGGCATCATCGGTCAGGAGATCCGCATGGTGGAGGACGACCCGGAGAACCAGGTGTTCTACGCCCTGATGGAGTGCCTGTATGACCACCATCCCATCCGGGTGCCCATCGCCGGTACCCAGGAGTCCATCTCCCACATCACCGCCGGCACCCTCTATTCCTGCCACAAGGCCTTCTATAACCCGGCCAACATGGTGCTCACCGTGGCGGGCGACGTGGACCCGGAGCAGGTGTGCGCCATTGCCAAGGAGATCCTGCCCAAGGATTCTCTGGGCCAGATGGAGCGGGACTACGGCGGGGAGGAGGCTCCCAAAGCCGCGGCCTCCGAGAAGGAACTGACCATGGAGGTGTCCACCCCCATCTTTATGCTGGGCTTCAAGTGCGATCCCGCCCAGAAGGGCGAAGAGTGGATGCGCCGGGAGCTGGCGGGCGAGCTGGCCTGCGAGGCTCTGCTGGGCAACTCCACACCCCTGTACGCCAAGCTGTACAGCCAGGGGCTGATCAACAAGAATTTCAGCTACGGCTTTGAGCTCTATCCCGGCTGCGCCATGATGGTGGCCGGCGGCGAGAGCCGGGACCCCAAGAAGGTGCGGGACGCGGTGCTGGCCGAAGGGGAGCGTCTGGCTCGGGAAGGCATTGACCCCGGCCTGTTCCAGCGGCTGAAGAAGGGGGTCTACGGCGCCAAGGTCCGGGGCCTCAACTCCTTTGAGTTTACCTGCATCTCCATGGCCCAGTCCCACTTTACCGGGGTGGACTACTTCAAGTTCCCGGAGATTTTCGACTCCATCGACCAGGCCTGCGTGGAGGACTGCATCCGCAGCTGGGTGACCGCTGAGCGGTGCGGTCTGGCCGTGGTGCGCCCGGGGGAGGGTGAGGCGTAATGGGTACCGTATCCTTTCCCGGCCTGGGGCTGGAGCTGACCATGAACCCCATTGCCTTCCGGGTCTTTGGATGGCCCGTCCATTGGTACGGCATTATCATCGCCGCCGGCTTCCTGCTGGCGGTGGTGTATTGCTCCCGGAAGGCGCCCCAGTTCGGCATCCGTCAGGATGACATCATCGATATGCTCTTTTTTGCCGTGCCCCTGTCCATCATCGGGGCCCGGCTGTACTACATCATTTTCTACCTGGATCTGTACCGCAGACCGGACGGCTCCCTGGACTTCGGGGCCATGGTAAGCATCTGGGACGGCGGCCTGGCCATCTACGGCGGCGTCATTGCCGCGGTCATTACCTTGCTGGTGTTCTGCAAGGTGCGGAAGATCAAATTCCTGGCCTTTGCCGACCTGGGCGCCTACGGAATGCTCATCGGCCAGCTGGTAGGCCGGTGGGGCAACTTTGTCAACATCGAGGCCTACGGCGGTCCCACCGATCTGCCCTGGCGCATGGGTATCTACGAGTATGTGAACGGATCTCTGCAATATGTGGAGGTCCATCCCACCTTCCTCTACGAGTCCCTGTGGAACCTGGTGGGGCTGGTACTGCTCATCGTCATCGCCAAGAAGTGGCGGAAGTTTGACGGCCAGATCTTTTTGAGCTACTTTGCCTGGTACGGGGTGGGCCGGGGCTTCATCGAGGGCCTGCGGACCGACAGCCTGTACTTCTTCAACACCCCCATCCGGGTTTCCCAGGTGTTCGGCTTCGCCACTGCCGCCGTCGCCATCGTGGCGCTGGTCTACCTGTTGGGCTTCCGCAAGCACGACCCGGACAAGCTGTGGGTCAACCAGATGAAGGCCCATCCCAGGCTGGTGGCTCTGGTCTACCCTGAGGGACAGGGCGGAAAGTGGCTGGCCAGCCAGAAAAAGCGCCTGGAGCAGGATTTTGCCAAGATCGAGGAGTATGCCCTTCCCGTGGATGTGCCTGCCGAGGACAAGACGGAGATGATTGCCGCTCTGAAGGAGCGTTCCGACCTGAAAGAGGTACTGGTCAAGGAAGAAAAGAAAAAATAAGTCCATTTTGCTTGAGGGTCTGTTGCAAAATGTGCAGCTCGTACAAAGACCCGTCATTCCGAGAAAAACGGCCGCCCACCGGGCGGCCGTTTTTCGTGGGAATCCGCCCCTTTT
>NZ_CAJFGT010000039.1:0-24787 GCF_904377885.1 Flavonifractor sp. An112
CATAGCGAACCACCTCGCCCTTGACCATGCCCTTGAAGTGCTCCTTCACCTTCTCGGGGGTGACCTTCTCCTTGAGCAGGTCGTAGTCCTTGGGGTCGTAGGCGATGAGGGAGATGTTGGAGATGTTGCCCTTGTCGCCGGTACGGGAGTGTGCAATATCCCAGAGTTTCATAGCAAATGCTTCCTTTCTGTCCCAGTATCAGACGGTGAAGATCTCGGCCTCGGGCTTGACGTCGTAGCGGCTCACCAGAATGGAGGCCACGGAGACGATGTCGCGGGTGCGCTTGACAGCGCCGCAGCCGCCGGCGGGGCCGTTGGTGTACAGGGCCTCCACCTCATTGCCAATGATGTCAGCCTCAGCCTTGGTCTTGGCGCGGCCGGCCACCCGCACCCGCACCTCGCTGGGCTCCTGGTTGTACTGGTAGTCGGGGTTCCAGTACAGGCTGTTGCAGCCGATCAGGTCGAACTTCAGCTCCTCGAACACGTTGGGGGCCACCAGCTCCAGCCGCTCCTTCAGGATGTCCAGGGCCAGCTTGCCCCGGGCCACGCAGCCGGGGCCGCCGTAGCTGATCTCGCCGTCGCCGATGAAGCAGTCCTTATAGCCGATGGAGCACTTGAAGGTCTCGGTGCGGGGCTTGCCGGTGATGCCCTCCACCTTCACCATATCCTTGCCGATCTCGGTAAACTTGATCTGCTTGCAGTCGGCCACCACGTCGGGAGTCAGGTAGTTCTCAGGATCATGGATCTCGTAGCAGATCTGCTCGGAGCAGGTCTCCACGGTGACCTTGCCGCCGGCCTCAGGCACCTTGGTGACGAAGAAGGAGCCGTCCTCGGACACCTCAATGATGGGGAAGCCCAGGTGGCCGACGCCGGGCACGTCCTTCTTGCCGGGCTCGGCGAAGTAGCCGCCGGTGACCTGGCCGCCGCACTCCAGCAGGTGGCCCATGATGGTGCCCTTGCCCAGCTTGTCCCAGTCCTCCAGGGACCAGCCGAACTCGTGGATCATGGGGGCCATGAAGATGGCGGGGTCGGCCACACGGCCGGTGATTACCACGTCGGCGCCCATATCCAGGGCCTTCAGGATACCTTCCACGCCCATGTAGGCGTTGGCGGACACGATCTCGCCGCCCAGCTCCTTCAGGGGCTTGTGGTTCTCCCATACCTCGGTATCCATGTACTTGTCGATGACGGGCAACAGGTCGTCGCCGGTGACGCAGGCGATCTTCATGCCGGTCAGACCGTGCTTGCGGGCGATTTCCACGCACTTCTGAGCAGCGGCCTGGGGGTTGGCGGAACCCATGTTGGTGATGAGCTTCACCTTGTGCTGCCAGCACAGGGGAAGGGCCTTCTCCATGCGGTGCTCCAGCAGGCCGTTGTAGCCCTTGGCGGGGTCCTTCAGCTTGGCCTGCTGGCCGATAGCGATGGTGCGCTCGGCCAGGCACTCGTAGCTGATGTAGTCCAGATTGCCCTTCTCGATGAGCTCCAGAGAGGGCTCCAGGCGGTCGCCGGCATAGCCGGCGCCGCTGCCAATGCGGATGGTTTTCATAGAATGACTTCCTTTCTACGCAAACAGATGAATGGATGAGGAAAGATTACAGGGCGATGGCGCCGGTGATGAAGGCCACAGCCACCATCACCAGGGAGACCAGCCAGGCCAGGGGAATGGTCTTCTTCTGATGCTCGCCCAGATCTACGCCGGACAGACCCACCAGCAGGAAGGTGGAGGCGGTGAGGGGAGAGATGGGGAAGCCCACGGTCATCTGGCCCAGAATGGCAGCGCGGCCCACATCGGCGCCCACAATGCCGAAGCCCTGAGCGGTGGTGGCCAGTACGGGCAGCACGCCATAGTAGAAGGAGTCGGGGTCAAAGAGCAGGGAAGCGGGCATGGCGATGATGCCGATGATGAGGGGGAAGAACTGACCCATGGAGTCGGGGATGATGGCCACCAGGGCGGTAGACATCTCGGAGATCATGCCGGTGCCCTGCATGATGCCGGTAAAGCAGCCGGCGGCAAAGAGCACGGAGCACATCATGAGGGCTTCCTTGGCGTGGGCGTCCACACGGGCCTTGGAGTCCTTCACGCGGGGGTAGTTGATGACGGTGGCCAGCACGTAGAACACCATGAACACCACAGCGGGAGCAAAGCCGGAGAACAGCAGGGAGATGATGGCAGCGATGATGAGGACGATGTTCACCCAGAACAGGTGGGGCCGCAGCAGGGCCTTCTGCTCGTCGGTGAGCTCCTGCTCGGTATGACCCACAGCCTGGAGAGCCACGGCGCCGATGCGCTTCTTTTCGCGGCTGCCCAGGAAGGCGGCGATGAGCAGCACACACACCATACCGGCCAGCACAGCGGGCAGGACAGGCATAAAGAACTCGGTGACGGTGGCCTCGGTGCCCTCCATGGTGGCCAGAGCGGTGTGGGCGCGGATGGTGGGTCCGCCCCAGGGCAGGATATTCATGGTGCCGGCGGACAGGGCCACGATGGTGGCCAGGGTGGTGCGGCGCATACCCAGCGCGTCATACAGGGGGAGCAGGGCGGGCACGCAGATCAGGAAGGTGACAGCGCCGGAGCCGTCCAGGTGCACGATGGCGGCCAGCACAGCGGTGCCGATGCCGATCTTGATGGGATCGGTGCCCACCAGGTTCAGGATGCCCTTGATGATGGGACGGAAGGTGCCGGCATCGGTGAGAATGCCGAAGAACAGGATGGAGAAGATGAACATAACGCCGGTGGCGGCCACCGAGCCGATGCCCTTGGAGCCGGTGATCATACCGCCCAGGGACTTGAAGTTGGCCACAAAGTCAACGACGCCCTGTGTGCCCTCCGGGGCACCCTCGGGAACCACGGCCATAAAGAAACAGGCGATGATGCCGGTGACCACAGGAACCACAATCAGGGCCACCAGGGGGGATGCCTTCTTGGTCATGATGAGCACCAGCATGATCACAACCGTCAGGAATCCCAGGATTGCTAAAGGTGACATGAACGATACCTCCTCTTGATTTCGACGGCCCTCTCTCCGACCGCCGTTGCCTCTGGATAAAGCAAGACATGTGCCAAATGCGGAATAAAGGCGAAAAAAAGGGGGAAGCCCTTGCGGCACAGTGCCTTTCTTGCTTTGCTGCGCCAGAGGAAGGGAGATGGGAATTCTAATATTCTGGAAATCAGGAGGGGATGGCGGAGAGAGAAGGGACGCTCAGAGGAGACCGCTCAACGCATTCTAATATTCTGGAACAACATTCCAGTATTTTAGAATTCTACTTGCCGAGCTTATTGTAGAGGCTGGCCAGGGAGATGCCCAGCTGGGCGGCAGTGCGCTTTTTTCCCTCCAGAGAGGTGCCGTTTTTCTCCAGCAGGTTGAGAATGACCCGCTTTTCAAAGGCGCGGGTCCGCTGGGCCAGGGTGAGACCCACGTCCTCCTGCTGGTGGACCAGGTCGCTGGGAAGGGCCTCCTGATTGATCACCCCGGAGGGGGTGAGGTAGGCGGAGAACTCCAGCACATTGCGCAGCTCCCGCACGTTGCCCGGCCAGCTGTGGGCCTGAAGCCGGGCGATGGCATCCTCGGTGAGGCGGAAGGGACGGCGCAGCTTGTGGGAGAAATCCTCCAGAATGGCCTGGGCCAGGGCGGGGATGTCCCCCGGCCGCTCCCGCAGAGGGGGAATATGGAGGGGGAAGGTGCTCAGCCGGTAGTACAGGTCCTTGCGGAACTTGCCGGCGGCCACATAGGCGGGCAGGTCGGCGTTGCAGGCGGCGATGACCCGCACGTCCACCGCCACCTCTTTCAGGCCGCCCACGGGGCGGATGGTGTGCTCCTGAAGGACCCGCAGCAGCTTGGCCTGGAGCCCCACGTCCATCTCGGAGATCTCGTCCAGAAAGAGGGTGCCGCCGGAGGCCGCCTCGAAGAGGCCCATCTTGCCGCCCCGCTTGGCGCCGGTAAAAGCCCCCTCGGCGTAGCCGAAGAGCTCCGATTCCAGCATATTGGCGTTGAAGTTGGAGCAGTTGATGGCTACAAAGACCCCGTCCCGGCGGGAGCTGGCGTTGTGGATGGCCTGGGCGTACAGCTCCTTGCCGGTACCGCTCTCGCTCTCCAGCAGCACGGTGGCGTCGGTGACGGCGATGCGCTGGGCCAGATCCTTCACCCGGGCTACCGCCGGGGTCACCGCCACAATATCGTCAAAGGTGTACCGGGCGCCGTTGGCCTTGCTGATGCTGCGCAGCACCTGCCGGCTCCGGGCCTCCACCGCCTCCAGCTCCTCTCTGGTCTGGTAGGCGTCCTCCAGAAAGGTGACTACGCTGAGCCCCCCCACCAGGGTGTCCCCCTCATAGATGGGGTAGAGGTTGACGAAGTAGAAGTCCTTGATCTCCTGACGGGTGATGTGGAGGATGGGCTTGCCCGCCTCCAGCACATCGGGCAGCCGGGCGCCCGGGCGCAGATCCCGCAGACGGCGGCCTTCAATGGGACCTACGTCCCCGCCCGCGTCTTTTTTCAGAAATTCCTGGTAAGCCTTGTTGCCGAAAACGATGCAGCCCTCGGTATCGATGATGGTGATGCCCTCCCGCATGGCGTCGAAGGCGGCTCGGGCGGCGGCGTTGAGTTCCATAGCTGTACCTCCCAGGTTTTGTTACTGTAAATTATACCCGGTTTGTCAATCGGGGGGAAGAAAAAGAGGGGACGCTCCAAGTTAGAGCGCCCCCCGGAAGGGAAAGGAAGTAATCAGGAGAGATCGGCGGCGGAGAAATTCATCAGGATCTGCGCCACCTCGGCCCGGGTGGCGGAGCCCTGAGGATTGAGGGTATTGCCGCCAACGCCGTTGATGATGCTCTTCATGGTGCACCAGCACATCGCTTCATAGGCCCAGTCGGACACCTGATCGGCATCGGCATAGTCCAGAGGGAAGGCCCAGGCACCCTGGAACCCGCCGCCGGTGTGCTGCACATAGCGGTACAGGATGGTGGCCAGCTGCTCGCGGGTCACGGTGTCGTCGGGGGCAAACACGGTGTCGCTGTAGCCCTTGACAATACCGTTCTCGCTGGCCCAGGCCACGGCGTCGGTGTACCAGCTGTCGGCGGCCACATCGGAGAAGGCCGGGGCGGCATCAGGCTCCGGGGAACCGGCCAGCCGCCACAGGATGGTGACGACCATGGCCCGGTTGGTGGTCATGAGGGGGGAGAAGGCGGTCCCGGCGGTGCCGTCCATCAGGCCGTTGTCAAAGACGTACGCCACCGCGTCGTAGAACCAGTCGTTCACCGACACGTCGGTGAACGGCAGAGAGCTGCTCTCTGCCGTAAAGGTCGCCTGAACGACCACGGCGGAAGCGGGCATGGTAAAGGTGTACTTGCCGTCGCCCTTGTCGGTGAGCTTGATCTCGCTGCCCTTCTTGTCGGTGACGGTGAGGGTGTCCAGCGCGTAACTCTCGTCGGGCTTCACGGTCAGGGTGACGGTGAGGCCCTTGGAAGCGCGGGTACGGCTGGAAGTCACAGTGCCGTTGTCGGCCTTGTCCACGGTGATGGCGTAGGAGGTGGAGATAATGATGCTTCCGGTATCTTCCAGCGCCAGCTTGGCGGCGTACAGGTCCTTGGCGGCCTGATCGATGACCGCCTGAGCGGCCAGGGCGGTTTCCTCGGTGTCAAAGCTCTGGCTGCCCGCGTTGGCCACGGTCTGGGCGGCGGTCAGGGCGTTCTGCAGGATGGCCCAGCTATAGGAGGTGTAGTCCTCCTCCTTAAGTCCGGACAGGTCGGCAATCAGAGCCTCCAGACCGGTGACGGAGGTGGCGTAGGTGTAACCCGCCTCGGTGATGACCTGGCGGTAGAACTGGAAGGGGACAGCCTCGGTGCTGACATAGTGCTGTGTGGTGCTGTTTTCATGAGCCAGGTAGAGAGTCTGGTCCTCCACCACACGGCTGACGGTATAGGAACCGGCGGAGCCGTCCACAGAGGTAATAATCAGAACCTGCTTCTCATCGGTGACAGGTACCCTGCTGCCCGCGCTGGTGGCAGCGTTCAGGTTGAGGTAGCGTTCATCAGCCTCGCAGCTCTGGACGGTGTAACCAGTTTCAGCGTCGCCGGTAACGGTCCAGGTCTGACGGGTGGCGGCGTAGGTGCTGTCCAGCTTCAGCAGACCGTCGGAGGCGGAACCGGTCACATGATCGCTGGTGGTGCTGTCGCTGGCGTGGTACAGGATTCGGTTGCTGCCGCTGTGGAAGATGGCATACACCGCGCCGGAGTCCATGCCGTCGGTGTCCAGTTCATAGGTGGTGGAAGCCTCGTGATAGGTGTCCTCCACCTCGTCGGTGTACCGGTTGGGCAGGACCACGCCGTCCTCTCCCTGGATCGCCACGTCGGCGGAGGCGGTGCGGGTGATGCCGCTGGAGGTAACAGAGGCGGTGATGGTGGCAGTGCCGGAAGTGACGGCGGTAATCACGCCACCGTCCACGGTGGCCACATCGGGGTTGCTGGAGGTCCAGCTTACCTCTCCATCAACAGGGGTATAGGTGGGGGTGAGGGTGGCGGTTTCGCCCACCTTCAGATCCACCACGGTCTGCTCCAGGGAGATGGAGGGCAGATCGTCCACGCTGCCAACCAGGTGCCAGCCGTCGCCCAGCAGGTCGGTGACGGTGAGGGTGGTATAGCCGATGGTGTTGGTATCGGGGGCGTACTCGTAGAGTAGGCCAAAGACGTCCAGCTCAGACAGTTGGGTCACGCAGGAGTAGGCGTAGGTGCCGTTGCCGGTATAGCGGGTCTCGTCGTCGTTAAGCCACTGGACGGTGTTGCTCTCGTCCACATAGCCGATGCGCACCACGCCCTGGGAGCGCTGGACCACCGGGTAGGAGGCCAGGATCAGATGATTGTAGAGGGTGTTGTCCGGCCCCACCAGGATGCCGTCCAGGTTGATGAAGGAGACCATGCAGCCGTTGCCCGGGTTCTGGCTGTATAGATCCATGTCCTTCTGGCAGGTGCCCCAGGTGACGCCGCCGTCGGTGGAGTCGGCATAGCTGATGTAGTTGACGGTGTTGCGGGAGTACATCCGCAGGGTGCCGTCGGGCAGCAGAACCACCTGGGACTCGCTGGTCTTGCCCACGCCGTTCAGGTCGCCGTTGTGCTGGCCACGGGTCCAGGTCTTACCGCCGTCGTCGGAGTAGATGACGCTGGCAAGCTCGTTGCCGGTGGCGTTGTCGTACAGGGGGAACACCAGCCGCTCTTTGCCCTCATACTGGAAGGACAGACCGCGGCCGGGGCACACGCCGGTAAAGGCCTCATTTTCAGCCAGCTTGATGTCCAGGAACTGGGGATCACCCCACTCCAGGCCGGTTTCGGTGACGGTGGCGGAGCGGTGCATGATGTAGAACACAGGATAGGCCTTCCACTCCGAGTTGCGGTAGAACAGGTTGCTCTGCACCGCGCTGGAACTCTGGAGCTGGAGGCACAGGTCGGGGGTGATGACGCCGTCCTCTTCCACATATACGTTCAGCCAGGCATCCACCCAGACGCCGCTCTGGCTGTTGTCCTCAGCCTTGCAGATGGGATAGAGGGTGATGGTCTCGCCATTGACAGACTGCTTCACGCCGGCCTCAGCGTTGTTGATGTCGGCATAATAAGTGTAATCGGCCACAGCAGTGGAGGCATCCCCGCCGGCGGTACCGTAGGTCACCAACAGGCGGCCCTTATCGTCAAAGCCGGAGCTGTTCCAGCCCATCTTGTTGCCGCCCATCAGGCCCACATAGGAGGGGCAGGCGTCCACCACCATATGGACGGTGCCGTCCTCAGCCTGGAGGATGGAAGGGTCAATGAAGGAGGCGCTGGCCTGGCCGGTAGCGTTGTCAGCCATGTCGTCATAGTAGTTGACCACTTCCCAGTCCCAGGTCTGGCCGCCATCCTTGGAGACGCTGACGATGGTGTCCAGATTCTGAGGGGAGTCGCCGGAGGTGCGCCAGCGGATGTCAGAGGCCGCCACAATCCAGCCGTTATCCAGGGTAATGAGGGCGGGGATGCGGAAGTGCTGGCTGTCGGTGTCCTCCTTCACAAAGGGCTGGCCACTGCTGGTACCGGAGTCGGCACCGGGGGCCATGTCGGGCTCCACCTCGGTCTGCTTGAAGAAGCGCAGACCGTAGCCGGTGCTGCTGGTCAGGAAGGCGCCGTTATTGGAGGCGTCAAAGAAGAGGTGGTTTTCGCCAGAGGACATGGTGTACAGCCCGGTCTCCCCGTTAAAGTTGATGGTCAAAACCACCGCCTCGGTGGAGGTGGCGAAGTTGGAAGTGCTGGCCTGGGATAGATCCAGATAGTAGCCGCTGTCCACGCTTTGGACGGTGTAGCCGCCCTCCACGGCGGTGATGGTCCACAGCTGGCGGGAGGCGTCAAAGCCGCCGTTGAGAGCCAGCTCATCGCCAGAGACCGAAGCGGTGACCTTGTCGGTCTTACCGGTGCCGGTGTGGTAGAGGATGCGGTTGCTGCCGCCGGCATCGTCCTCATTGGTGTAAATGGCGTACACCGCGCCCGAGTCCACTCCGTCGGTGTCTTGGACATAGGCGGTGGCAGTGGGCAGGGCAGCCAGAGCCGCCGGCATGAGCCCGGCCAGCAGGCAGAGACTCACAAACAGCGACAACAGGCGTTTCCAGGTGTGTTTCATTTTGATCCTTCCTTTCATTTCATCTTGTCAAATGGCATGGAGCGGCAGTTGACGCCCGACAGACGTCAAAGGTTGGAAATATTATACCATGGAGGAAAATATTTTTCATTGCACGGAAATGCAAAAAAATTTTTTTAAATATTGGCTAAAATGTATAGGGAGTTTTTGGGGAGGTGGAAAAAATACAGCTATTTTGATGAATAAAGGGAGTTGAAACAGAAGCATACAGCGGAAAAAACCCACGCCCCCGACTCGGCATCTGCCGAGTCGGGGGCGTGGGTTCAAATGAGACGGATCACTGGGCCAGGGTCTGGCAGAAGCGGGCCAGAATCACAGCGGCCTGGGCCCGGGTGGCGGAACCGGCGGGAGAGAGGGTGGTCCCGCTGGTACCGGTGATGAGGCCGGAGCCCACCGCCCACTCCATGGCGTCGGCGGCATAGGCGGACACCTGAGCGGCGTCGGAGTAGCCGTCCAGATCAGCCTGGGCGGACAGGTCGTAGCCCTTGTAGCGGGCATACCGATAGAGGATGGCGGCCATCTGCTCCCGGGTGATGGTATCATCGGGGCCGAAGCTGCCGTTGGAGTAGCCGGTGACAATGCCGTTGGCACTGGCCCAGGCCACACCGTCGGAGTACCACTGGCCAGAGGCCACATCTGCAAAGGACGCGCTGCCGGTGACGGCGGGGCTGCCCTCCAGGCGGTAGAGGATGGTGACGATCATGGCGCGGCTGGTGGTCAGGTCGGGGGAGAACCGGCCCTCGCCGGTGCCGCCCATCAGGCCCTGCTCATAGACATAGGCCACGCTGTCATAGTACCAGCTGCCGGAGACCACGTCGGTAAAGGGCAGGCCGGTGTCCACAGGGGTGTCGCCCTTCACAAAGGAGGCGGACACCGTGACGGCGGAGGCAGGCATGGTGAAGGTGTACTTGCCGCTGCCCTTGTCGGTGAGCTTCACCGCATTGCTGTTCTTGTCGGTGACGGTAAGGGTGTCCAGCTTGTAGCCCTCGCTGGCCTTGGCGGTCAGGGTGATGGTCAGGCCCTTGTTGGCCCGGGTACGGCTGGCGGTAACGGAGCCGCCGGTGCTCTCCTTGACGTTGATGGCATAGGAGGTGGTGCCTGCGGCGGCGCCCTCTTCGTCGGCGGAGGGATAGGTGGTCTCCGTGTTGTCGGAGGCAATCAGCTTCAGGTCAATGGCCTTCTCCACAGTAAAGGTGGTGGCGCCGTCGGTGGAGGAGATGGTGCCCAGAGTGAGGGAGCCGTCGTCGGACAGCACGCCGGACTTGGCGGTGGCATACACCGTCACGCTGGCGCCGTTCTGCTTGGCAGTGACATAGACGCCGGTACGGCCGGCCAGGGTCTGGTCAGCAGCGAAGCCGTAGGAGGCGTCCTGGTCGGACAGAGTAAAGGTGGCCTGAAGGCTCTGGCAGTCAGAGGGCAGGCCGGAAAAGCCCACGGTCTGGGTGGCGGCGGGCTCCTGAGAGGAGACCACCAGCCGGAGCCCGCCGGCGGCAGCCGCCCCGGGAATGAGGGCGGCTGCCATCAGGCAGAGGGTCAGGAAAAACAGGGAAAGTTTACGCAACGGTTTCATCCTTTCATTCAGCTCAAGTCGCTTTTCAGCTCGATGACGGGCAGGGACACCTGGTCCTCGTCATCGCCGCCGTCGGGGAAGCTGAGCCACAGAGTCTGGCTGGTGAGGCGCTTGCTGTCAGCGCTATTGGGATCGTCGGTGCGGTAGAAGTTGGCCCGGATCTCCAGGGGATAGGGATCGGTGACGTGGCTCTGGGCGTTGAGTGCGGCCTCCGCCTCCATGTCGGGCACGAAGATGAAGAAGCCGTCGCTGGTATCGCTCACCGCGCCATCGGCGGGGATCTCGGCCAGCAGGTAGAGCTCGCCCTGCATGGCCCGCTCAATGGTGGTCACTGCACCGGCTTCGGGGGTGGTGCTGTACCGGGCTTCGATCTCCACATAATTGTACACGGGGTCACCACGGTAGGTGCCCAGGATTACCAGGGTACCGGCGGGAATGTCCTCGTAGGCATCCTTGAGGATGCCCACAGTGGCGCCCTCGTAGAAGTCCACCCGGTCGCCGGGGTAGTCCAGCAGGGCCAGGTCGGCGTCGGCGGGGATGCCGGTGATCTCCACTACGGCGGCATCATAGGTCCAGATACGGGTGTCCTCGGGGCCCACGCCGGGCTTGTTGAAGTAGGCCACCACAGTTTCCTCAGACATGGTGCCGGTCTTGGCGGTGGTCCAAGCCTCCGCCTCGGCGTCAGCCTTCACCTTCACGGTGTAGCTGCCGGACAGGTCGGTGCCGGTCACCTTGATGCCGGTGACGGGGACGGACGCGCCGCCCTTCATGGTGATGGTAATAGTGCCGTCCTCGCTCCGGGCCAGGTCGTACAGATCGGTGCTGATGGTCTTGTCGTAGGCCACCCGGACCTCGTTGCTCTTGGCCTGGGTACCCGCGTTGCCCAGCTTGTCCACGGGCACCACGGTGTAGGTGTAGGTCAGGTTGTTGGCGGCCCCCAGGTCGTCCACATAGGTGGTCTCGGTGGTAAAGGCGATGGGGGTGCCGTTGCGGCGGATCTCATAGCCCAGAATCTTGCCGCTGTCGGTGTGGCTGATGGTCAGGGTCACCTTGGACTCGTTGACAGAGGCGGTAACAGAGGCGGTGCCCTCGGCGGCGCTGCCGCTCTGGAGCCGGTAGGTGCGGGAGGCGTCGTTCAGGTACCAGATGGCACGCTCCTCGGCGGGGTAGTCGTTCAGGATGTTCTTGACGCCGTCGCTGAGGGTCATGCCCCAGCGGGTGAAGAACTCGGTCAGATCCCGGTTGGCCACCTGAGAGGCGATGAGGGCCACACGCTCGTCGTAGGAGTAGCCGCTGTAGGCGCCCGACTTCCAGGCCTTAAAGAAGGCGTTGTAGAAGGCCAGGGGCTGATCGGCCTCATCGTAGGCCAGGTGGAGCTGCCAGTACATACCCAGCTGCACGAACACGTTGTTGGCGGAGCCGGGGCGGCCCTGGGCCACCTTGTCAAAAATCTGGGCCCAGCGCCCGTCCTGAGTGAGGCGGGTGCTCACGGTCATGGCGGAGCCGTCCCAGGCCTGGAGGGCCAGGGAGTAGATGTTGTTGGTGCACTCGGCCCGGCCCAGCTTGTCCATGTTGTGGCCGATCTCGTGGGCGATGCCCCAGCCGAACAGGCCGTTGGCCTGACCGGCGCCGGTAGCGGAGGTGGGCTTGCCCTGGACCAGGGCGGAGGTGGAGTTGTACTCCACACCCACATGGTTGCCGGCGGCATACATGAAGGCTCCGGCGAACATACGCATATAGCGGATGTTCTGGCGGGTGGTCATGGGGTAGGTGTAGCCGGACAGGGTGGCGTCAGAGGAGATGATACCCTGAACCTTGTTGGCGATAAAGAGCTCTTTCTCCCAGGCCAGAATGTTCTGATACATGGTCTCCACCATGGCGTCCTCATCGTTGCCCACGCCCTTCAGGCCGGAGAGGACCTGATCGGCGGGGAGGGAGAGAAGCACGCTGGGGGTAGAGATCTCGGTGGCATTGCGGATGTCGGTGGTCAGCTTGGCGCCGGACAGGCCGGACACATAGGCCTCCAGATCCTGGACATAGGTCCGGATGGCGCCCTTGCGGGCGGATTCATCCATGGTGTACCAGTTGGACAGCTCCAGCACGGGCATGGAGAACACGTTGCTGTCTCCGCGAACCTGGAGCTTGATCTGCTCGGGATGGCTGCCGCTGTAGGTCAGGTAGAGCACGCCGCCACGGGTGTCGGTGAGGGAGCCGATCTTTGCCACGGTGATGTAGTTGCGGCCGTTCTTCAGGGCCACGGGGGTGCCCTTCCACACGCCGGACTCACCGTAGAACTGGGTGGGCACCACATAGACGGTGGCGTCGTCAGGCAGTTCGGCGTAGATGGCCACGACGGAGCCTGCCCGGGCGGTGACGCCCAGAGGCTGCAGGTCGCTGGCAGTCTGGCCGGCGGCCTGATCGGCGGCAGCGGAAGTGCTGCGGCTCTGGAAGTCGTTCTTCACCACGCCCAGCGCGTCGCTGTTGTGCTCCAGCAGAGCCTGAGCCAGGTCCAGCTCATCCTGAAGCCGGGAGCGGTCCAGATAGAAGCTGCCCAGGGCGTTGAGACGGTCCTGCAGATGGGTGATGGTCTCCTGCTGCACCGTACTCTTCAGCGCGGTGAAGGTGCCGTCGGTAAAGAGGCCGGCGATGCCGCTGACCAGATTTTCGCTCTCATAGAAGGCGATCTCCGAAACGCTGACACGGGGGCCGCCGGCCTTCTCACCCAGAGCCAGGGTAACGCTCTTGACGTTTTTGGTCTCGGGGAAGGAGAGAATGTAGTAGTTGCTGCCGGTGATGTTGACGCCGTCCCGGTAATAGGTAGCCAGCACCTGGCCGTCCTCCCCCTTCAGGGTGACGGTGTAATTGGCGATGCGGTTTTTATAGGTGGCGTCCAGATAGGGGACCACCAGCAGATAGTTCATATCGTGGGTGGTCTTAAAGGTGTAGGTGATGTTGCTGTTCTGGGTATAGGTAGCGGCGATCCAGTAGGTATTGGGATCGTTGTCGGTGAGATCGGTGGTCACATCGAAGTTGGGGCACAGCTGCCGGTTCACGTTGGAGGGGTCCTGCATAACGATGGAGGTGATCTCCCCGTTGTCGATGCGCCCGTCGGTGGGCAGCTGAGGCAGGTCAAAGCCCTCCTTCTTGGGGGTGCCAGCGGCGGTGGCAGAGAAGGGACCGGTACCGTGGAGGTTGCCTGCCTTGACGGCCACCTCATAGACGGTGCCGTTGGTCAGCCCGGTGATGACCGCGCTGGTGGCGGTGGTGCTGCCGCCCCAGGCCACGAACTCCGATGCGCCCTGCTCCCGATAGAACACCTGATAATAGGTGGCGTCCTTGGTATTGCCCCAGTTCAGACGCAGCGCGCTGTCGGCGGTCGCCACCGTCAGGTTGGAGGGGGCGCCGGGGACGCTGGCGGGCAGGGGAGTGGCGGACAGAATGGCGGAGGGGGTGCCGCTCCAGTCGCCGCTGACGGCGGTGACCTGGAAGTAATAGGTGGTGTTGTTCTTCAGGTCGGAGAGGGTGATGCGGCTGGTACCGGCTCCGGCGCTGCTGCTCAGGGCATTCTTGCTGGTGCCGTAGTTGACGGTGTAGCCGGTGACGTTGGGCAGGCTGTCCCACACCAGAGTAACTTCGCCGTCGCTCACGGTGGCGGCCAGACCCTTGACCTGGGTGTCGGCCACAGCGTCCTCGGACACGATGTCCTTGAGGAACTCGATCTGGGTGACGGTGGCGAACTCCGGCTTGCCGTCCTGGCCCTCCACCTTGGTGACGGTGATGGTGACCTTCTTGACCGGGACCTTTTTGCCCAGATCGATGGTCACCACATTCTGACCGGCCACACGGCTGATGGCGTGGACCCCTTCGGGGGCGGAGGCGTCAAAGGGAATGATCAGAATTTCGCCGTCCTCGGTCTCCACGGTAGCGGTACCGGCCTGGATGGCGCCGTCCACGCTGGGAGAGGAGATGGAGATCTCGCTCATGGTAACGGCGTCCTCAAAGGCGATGGGGATGGACAGCTCCTCGGATTCGTCCGCAGGCTTGAGGGTGACGGCGGTCTCCCCGGTGAACAGGTCGGCAGCGGAACCCTCGGTGAAGGTCACGGCGCTCTCGTCCACGGTGGGGGACACGATGGCGGTGGTGGACAGGATGCGGGGCTCGGCCTACAGATCCATCATCTTGTTGACATAAGACAGGTCGGTCACGTCCACCACCCCGTCGCCGTTGAGGTCGTATGTGTCCAGGGCGCTTGTCTTGCCCAGCTGCTCGTCCAGGGCGGCCCGGTCGGCGCTGGTCACCGCGCCGTCGCCGGTCACATCGCCCAGGGAGAAGGAGCCGTCGGCGGTGCTCATCAGCACGTGCTGGGAGTAGTCCCGGAGGGTCACCGGGGTGGTGCAGGAGGCGTAGCCGGTGCCGGTGACCGTCATGGTGTACTCGCCCACGGGCAGGCCGGAGACGACGGCGGTATAGGCGCCCAGCTGCTGCTCGGTGGTCAGGGGAGCGCCCTGGGTGTTCAGGGCCTCGGTGGTGACGGACAGGCCGTCGGCGCCGGTGGCGGAACCGTCTTTCAGGGAGACGGTGATGTTCTTGTCGCTGCCCGTCAGGGTGAGCCGGATGTCCCGGCTCTTCACCTCATCCGCCCGCTGGGGCAGATCGAAGCTCAGGGTAAGGGCAATGGAGCCTGTGGCAGTCTGCTCCGTACGGAGGGTAAGGCTCTCCTGGGGGCTGGCCGCAGCGGCAGCTGGAAGCCAGGCAGTACAGGGACCTACCATCATAGCCAGACTGAGCAGGCCGGAGATGACGCGACGTGGATGCATCAAAGTGGTCAACCTTCCTTTCTTATGGTACAGATCATAATAAGTGTCAGGTACAATAAAGAACCGAATAGTTATATGGAACCGGTCATTTATTGACATAACGCGGAAATTATACCCGAAGGTACCCCCTTCTTCAAGGGTAAAATGGAAATTGGAAGATCTTTGTCAGACCCGGTAAAAAGAACTGTAAACCTACTTGTTTTATATGATTTTGCACAAAGAAAAGAACGGCTGCCACGGGGGAGGGGGCGTCTCTTTGGCGGGAAAGGGATGATGAAATTTCATACTTTTCTTTTTTCTAAAAGATTTTATACTAAAGTTATCCTAACCGCGGGGCTGCTTGTGCCAACCTTGCGTACGTCGGATCAATCGTAAGAAGGAGCGAAGAGAATGGAACAGAAGAAAAAGTCCCTTGCCAGTCGGATTCCATCAAAGGTCTGGCTGCTCATCTCTTTTGCGGTGGCCATGCTGGTTTGGTACATCATGTCCATCATTCCCCAGACGTCCCGCGCTTTCCCCAACGTGGTGGTGACCATTCAGGGTCTCATGACCATGGTGGAGCGCGGCGTGTTCTGGCAGGACCTGAGCAGCAGCTTGATCTCCGTGGCAATGGGTTACGCCATTGGCTTTGTCATCGCCCTGCCCGTGGCCATCCTGATGGCCTGGTATGTGCCGGTGCGCAACATCCTGGAGCCCTGGATTCAGTTCATCCGTAACATCCCCCCTCTGGCCTATGTGCCTCTGATCGTCATCTGCGCTGGCGTGGGCCGGCTGCCCCAGGTGATCGTGATTACCATCGCCTGCTTCCTCATCATGTGCGTGACCATCTATCAGGGCGTGATCAACGTGGATGAGACCCTCATCAAGGCCGCCCGGGTTCTGGGCGCCACCGACCGGGACATCTTCGTCCGGGTTATTACCCCCGCCACCCTGCCCTTCATCCTCACCGCTGTCCGGCTGGGTGCTTCCGTCGCTCTGACCACCCTGATCGCAGCCGAATCCACCGGCGCTATGGCTGGCCTGGGTATGCGTATCCGGTCTCTGAACAACAGCTTTGACGCGGCCCCCATGCTGGCCTACGTCATCATCATCGGCATCATCGGTATCACTCTTGAAAAAATCATCAAATTCTTGGAAAGGAAGCTGACGGGATGGCAGGAGAAGAGAGAAATCTGATCGTCAAGATCGATAACGTCCGCAAGGTATACAATACCCGCAACGGCGAGATGGTAGCCCTGAACGGGGTGGACCTGGACATCTATGAGAACGAATTCATCTGCGTGGTAGGCCCCTCCGGTTGTGGTAAGTCTACCCTGCTCAACATCATCGCCGGCCTCCACGAGGCCACTTCCGGCGCTGTCTACTGCAAAGGCAAGAAGGTCACCGGCACCGGCACCGAGCGCGGCGTGGTCTTCCAGCAGTACGCCCTGTTCCCCTGGCTCACCGTGAAGAAGAACGTTATGTTCGCTCTGGAGATGAAGGGCATCAAGGGCAAAGAGGCCGAGGATCTGGCCATGAAGTACCTGGAGAAGGTGGATCTGACCAAGTTTGCCGACCACTATCCCAAGGAGCTGTCCGGCGGCATGAAGCAGCGCGTGGCCATCGCTCGCGCCTACGCCGCTGACCCCGAGGTGCTGCTGATGGACGAGCCCTTCGGCGCCCTGGACGCCCAGACCCGTACCCAGCTGCAGACCGAGCTGCTGGAGACCTGGGAGAAGGACCGCAAGACCTGCTTCTTCATCACCCACGATGTGGAGGAGGCCATCATCCTGGCCCAGAAGGTCATCATCATGTCCGCCCGTCCCGGCCGCATCAAGTCCATCATTGACATCGACATCCCCTATCCCCGTACCCAGGAGACCAAGATGACTCCTCGCTTCCTGGAGCTGAAGAACGAGATCTGGAGCCAGGTGTACCAGGAGTATCTGGAGGTCCGTAAGTAATCAGGTTGGAACGGCACTGGCCGTTGCAATAGAGGAAAAGAACCCCAAACTATTAAATAGGAGGAAATGAACGTGAAGAAGTTTCTTGCCATGCTCCTGACCGTGGCCATGCTGGGCGGCGCTCTGGCTGCCTGCGGCGGCGGCGACACCACCAGCACCCCCTCCGGCAACACCGGCACTCCCGCCGGCAACTCCGAGACCCCCACTGTTGAGACTGTTGACATCAATGTGGGCTATATGCCCAACTACGGCGGCCTGTGGAGCCTGATGACCGCCAAGGAGAAGGGCTTCTTTGAGGAAGAGGGCCTGAACGTCACCATGACCCAGTTCGAGGACGGCCCCACCATCATCGCCGCCATGGAGAACGGCTCCGTGAACTTCGGCTACATCGGCCAGGGCGCTCATAAGCTGTGCGTCCAGGGCAACGCCACCATCATCGCTCTGTCCCACATCTCCAACGGCGATGCCCTCATCGGCGGCCCTGGCATCAGCACTGTTGAGGACCTGAAGGGTAAGGTCGTGGCCTACTCCTCCGGCACCTCCAGCGAGGATATCCTGCGCAACGCTCTGGCTGCTCACAACATGACCATGGATGACATCCAGGCCATGGACATGGACGCTCCCTCCATCGTGACTGCTATGATGTCCGGCGGCGTGGACGCCTGCGCCACCTGGTCCCCCAACAGCCTGACCATCCTGGAGGGCATGGAGGGCACCACCAAGCTGGCTGACAACATGACCTTCTCCGACACCACCGTGTCCCTGGCCAGCTGGATCGCCACCCCCAAGTACCTGGAAGAGAACCGCGACGTGACCGTTCGCTTTGTCCGCGCTCTGATGAAGGCTATGGATTACGCTGCTGACGGCAACTACGAAGAGGTTGCTCAGTGGTGCGCCACTCAGGCCGCTCTGGACTATGACACCATGTACAATCAGCGCGGCGACGCCGACTGGCTCACCGGCAAGGAAGTGGTGGACGGCGTGGCCGACGGCACCGTCAAGGGCTACTACGAGCTGCAGCAGAAGAACCTGCTGGACGGCGGCTCCATCACCGAAGATGATGTCTGCCCCGTGGAAGATTACGTGGACTTCGATCTGATGACCGAGGCCGGCAACTACTAATGTGACCCCAGGAGGGGCGGCGGCGGAACACCGCCGCCGCCCCTTTCCCGCGTAAACAGATTCTTTACAAAGCCGGAGTGAGCGGATACAATAGCACCGGAAACCACAACTGGAGGAGGACAAGTTATGCTTCTGTTGTTGGCCGTGGGGCTGCTCATCGGCTCCATTCTGGTGCTGTGCGTCAAAAAGAACCTGGAGTCCCTGCTGCTGGTAGGACTGTGCCTGAGCCTTACGGTCTATTTCGTGGGGCTGATGGTCTTTATCGCCAAGAAGGGCGGCCTGTCCCAGGAGGTCATGAACTTCCTGTTTTTCAACCAGAAGATTCGCATCTGGGTGCAGTACCGCTTTATTACCCTGGGACAGCTGGGCTACATTGTGGCCCTGGGCCGCTATCTGTTCCCGCTGTTCCTGCTGGAGATGGCCTTCCAGTATTCCATGCTCTCCGCCCTGCGGAAGGCGCCGTTGGTCCGGAAGCTGGTGCTGGTGCTGCCTATTGTTTCCCTGGTGCTCTATTACCCCAGTGTGTATCGGAGCCTGGTGATCAGGTTCCCGGTGTTCAAGGATATCCTGGTCCAGTTCTCCTACATCTGGATCATGTGCTATGTGGCGCTGGCGGTAGGCCTGCTGGTTGTGGAATATTGCTCCACCACCATGCATTTTTCCCGGCGGAAGTTTCTGCCCATCGTCATCTCTCTGGTGGCGCTGGCCACTCTGTATGTGATATACTGCGGCCAGGACCCGGGGCAGATCTACCGGTTCTACAGCTATGACTACACCTGGATCAAAGGTGTGGGCTACCTCCAGTTTGCCCTCAGCGTAGGGGGCTATGTGGTGCTGGTGGTAGTCAACCTGGTGTGCGGTATCCTGGGCCTGGGCAGCCTGCTGCGTTACACCCAGACCAGCTTTGTATCCGACCGGGATGAGGTGGTGCTGGAGCGCAAATTCGATGTGGCCCGCACCGGCGCCTCGGTCTTTGTCCACAGCATCAAGAACCAGCTGCTGGCCAACCGGGTACTCTACAAGCGCATCCGGGCGGAGCTGCAGAAGGAGGAGCCAGACCTGGACAAGGTGCGGGGCTGCGCCGACAGCCTGTTTGACAACAATGAGCTGCTCATTAGCCGCTCGGAGGAACTCTACCGCACGGTCAAGGCCAAATCGGTACGCCTGGTGCCGGTGACCTTGGGCCGCCTGGAGGAGATCACCCTGGACCGGTTCCGCAAGAAGTATCCCGATGGCCGGGTCAGGGCGCTGATGGACCGGGAGGTTCAGGTGCTGGCCGACGAAAATTATCTGAGCGAGGCCCTGTATAACCTGCTCACCAACGCCTGGGAGGCCACCATCGGATATGAGGAGGCCAGACCGGTGGAGCTGGTAAGCCACCAGGAGCGGCTGTATACCGTCCTGGAGGTCAAGGACCACGGGCCGGGCATCAAGGCGGAGGAGTTCAAACATATCTTTGAGCCCTTCTATTCCAGTAAGAACAGCAATTTCAACTGGGGCATGGGATTGTACCATGTCCGTACCATCGTGCGCAGCCACCTGGGTTCCCTGCGGGTGGAGAACCGGCCGGAGGGAGGAGCTTCCTTCTTCATTCTGCTGCCCCGCTATGGTACCGTCCAGCCGAGGCAGGGAGGAAAAAAGCATGATACGCATTTTGGTCGCAGAGGACTTTGAGCTGATCCGGGAGGATCTGTGCGATGTCCTCAACCAACAGGAAGATATGACCGTGGTGGGCAGCGCCGCCAGCGGAAAGGAGATCGAGGCCCTGGCCCTGGAGACCGACTTCGATCTCGTTCTTATGGATATTGAGATGGAGACCACTACCGCCGGCATCCAGGCCACCGAGCACATCCTGGAGAAAAAGCCGGAGGCCAAGGTCCTCTTCCTCACCGCCCACGAGACCGACAACATGATCCTCACCTCCATGGGCGCGGGGGCGGTGGATTACATCGTCAAGGGCTGCGAGGACGCCGAGCTGCTCCAGCACATCCGCAGCGCCTATGCCGGCCAGGCCATGCTGGACGGCAAGATCCAGAACCTGCTGCTCAAGGAGTATTCCCGCCTGCGTACCTCAGAGCGGTCCCTGCTTTTCTTCATCAGCACAGTCTCCCAGCTCACCGCCGCCGAGCGGGATCTGGTGCGGCTGCTGCTGGAGGACAAGAAGATCAAGGAGATCGCCGCGGAGCGGTGTGTGGAGGTCGTCACCGTCAAGACTCAGATCAAGAGCCTGCTGCGGAAGTTCGGCTGCACCCGGACCAAGGAGATCGTGGATACCATCCGGGAATTGAACGTAACCCATCTGTTTTAAGCATTGACATACCGTCATAGAAAGGAAGATCCACATGGACTATTATCACATTTCCGCCCAGGACCTGGGCAAGGATGCCAAGATTCCCGTCGTTAAGCTGGGGGACTCCGGCGAGGTGTTCTATGAGATCGCCATGGAGATGATCAACACCATCAAGGCTCACAACGAGAAGGGCGAAAAGACCGTCTTTATCTGCCCCGTGGGTCCTGTGGGCCAGTATCCCATCTTTGTTCGCCTGGTGAACCGGGACCGGATCAGCCTGAAGAACTGCTGGTTCATCAACATGGACGAGTATCTCAATGACGACGACACCTACATCGACAAGGAGAGCCCCCTGTCCTTCCGTGGCTTCATGGAGCGCACCGTGTACACCAAGATCGACGAGGAGCTGCTGATGCCCCCCGAGCAGCGGGTGTTCCCCAACCCCGCCGACCCCGGCTATGTGGATCGCCTGATCGAGGAGCTGGGCGGCGTGGATATCGCCTTCGGCGGCATCGGCATCAACGGCCATCTGGCCTTCAACGAGTCCCGTGAGGACATGACCGCCGAGGAGTTTGCCGCTCAGGGCACCCGGGCCCTGTCCCTGAATCCCGAGACCCGCACCGCCAACGCCATCGGCGACCGCTGCGGCGCCATCGATGCCATGCCCCACCGTGCCGTCACCATCGGCATCAAGCAGATCCTGGGCGCCCGCAAGGTCCGTCTGGGCGTGTTCCGCGAGTGGCACCGCTCCGTGGTCCGTCAGGCCGCCTACGGCGAGGTGACCGCTCACTTCCCCGCCAGCCTGCTGCAGAACCACCCAGACGCCATCATCTTCACCAATGCCCTGGCCGCCGGCCAGCCCTTCTGAGGTATCTTATGAAACGAACCCTCTTTACCAATGGCAAGGTCTATGTAGACGGCCAGTTCCAGGACACCGACCTGCTGGTGCAGGACGGCCGGGTAGCCGGTTTCTCCGGCAAGGCCGATGAGGTGGTGGACCTGGGCGGCAAGCTGCTGGTCCCCGGTTTCCTGGACCTGCACACCCACGGCGGCGACGGCGTGGACGTGAATGCCGCCACCGCCGGGGATCTGGCCAAGATCGGCCGGTTCTTCGCCAAGAACGGCACCACCGGCTGGTTGTGTTCCATCCTCACCGATACGCCGGAGCAGACCCTGTGGTGCATTGACCAGGCCAAAGCCGCCATGGCGGCTCCCATCACCGGAGCTCAGCTTATGGGCATCCATCTGGAGGGCCCCTTCCTTTGCTCTGCTTACAAAGGCGCTATGCCAGAGCATCTGCTGCGGAAGGGTGATCCTGCCCTGTTCCGGCAGTATCAGCAGGCCGCCGAGGGCGCTGTCCGGTATATCACCGTCTCTCCCGAGGTGGAGGGCGTGGTGGATATGATCCGGGAGATCTCCGGCCACACCACCGTGGCCATCGGCCACTCGGGGGCCGACTACGAGACCTCCTGTGCCGCCATTGACGCGGGAGCCGCCTGCTGCACCCACACCTTCAACGCTATGGGTCTGTTCCACCAGCACCGTCCCGGTATTATGGGCGCGGTCCTGGAGCGCCCCGTGTGCTGCGAGGCCATCTGCGACGGCCGCCACCTGCATCCCGGCTCTGTCCGGATGCTCCTGGCCTGCAAGGGCTGGGACAAGGTCGTAGCGGTCACCGACTCCATCCAGGCCGCCGGTCTGCCCGACGGACACTATAAGCTGGGCGTCAACGACGTGGTGGTGGAGGATGGCGACGCCAAGCTGGCCTCCAACGGCGTCCGGGCCGGTTCTACCCTGACTACCGGTCAGGCCCTGAAGAACCTGGTGAAGTTCACCGGGGAGAGCGTGGAAAAGGTGCTCCCCCTGCTGACTGCAAATCCTGCCCGCCTCATCGGTATGGACCACCGGAAGGGCTCCATCGCCCCCGGCAAGGACGCCGATCTGGTGGTTCTGGACCAAGATCTGAATGTAACTGCAACCTATGTGGCCGGCGTCAACGTATACGCCGGAGAGAATTAAGGAGGAAATTACTATGCCGCTGGTACCCCTGAGACCTTTGATGGAAGCCGCTGAGAAGTATAACTACGCCCAGGGCGCTTTTAACGTGAACGCCGTGGCCCAGGCCAAGGCCGTCATCGAGATGCACGAGACCTTCCGGTCCCCCGCCATTCTGCAGGGCGCCGACCTGGCCAACGCCTTCATGGGCGGCCGTGTGGACTTTGCCAACGGCACCCTGGAGGACAAGAAGAAGGGCGCCCGCAACATCGCCAACGCCGTGAAGAAGTACGGTGAGAACTCCCCCATCCCCGTGGTGCTCCACCTGGACCACGGCAAGAACTTCGACTCCTGCGTGGCTGCCATCGAGGGCGGTTACACCTCCGTCATGATCGACGGCTCCTCTCTGCCTCTGGAGCAGAACATCGAGCTGACCCGCGAGGTGGTCAAGTATGCCCACGCCCGCGGCGTGTCCGTTGAGGGCGAGCTGGGTGTGCTGGGCGGCCAGGAGGACCACGTGTTCGCCGCCACCTCCACCTACACCAACCCCCTGGACGCTGTGGAGTTCATCCAGAAGACCGGCGTGGACGCCCTGGCCATCTCCTACGGCACCCAGCACGGCGCCAACAAGGGCAAGGACGCCAAGCTCCGCAAGGAGATCCCCATTGCCATCAAGGAGTGCATCAACCGTCTGGGCATCTTCTGCGCCCTGGTGTCCCACGGCTCCTCCACCGTGCCCCAGTACATCGTCAAGGAGATCAACGACCTGGGCGGCGACATCCAGAACGCTTACGGCATCAACGTGGACGAGCTGATGGCTGCCATCCCCTGCGGCATCCGCAAGATCAACGTGGACACCGACATCCGTCTGGCCGTGACCCGCAACATGAAGGAGCTGTTTGCCCAGAAGCCTGAGCTGCAGAAGAGCCCCTCCATCGGCGGCGTGTACGCCCTGCTGGAGGAGAAGAAGTCCGCCTTCGATCCCCGCGTGTTCTTCCCGCCCATCATGGACACCGTCCTCACCGGCAATGTGCCCGACGACGACGTGGCCCTGCTGATGAGCCGGGTGGAGGCCGGCGTGAAGGAGGCTGTGGGCTCCCTGATCGTCAACTTCGGCTCCTACGGCAAGGCTCCTCTGGTGGAGCAGAAGTCCCTGGAGGACATGATCGCCTTCTACAAGAAGTAAGAACGGCAAGGACGGGCCGATGAAAGATCGGCCCCTACGATCGGCATAAGACGGGCGGGGGCCAGTCCCCCGCCCTGCCTGAGAGAAGGAGCAACTACATGAAGCATCTGTATCTGAATCTGAAGCGGTTCGACGTGCCGGTGGAGTTCGGCGGCGTCAACCGCATCGCCCCCGTGGCTGACTGGGGCAAGTATATCGTGGAGCACACCCAGGAGGGTCTGAAGCACTACGATCCCAACCAGGTGGAGTTCGTCCAGTACTTCCCCGAGGCCCACATCCTGGGCGCTGTGGCTGCCCAGTGTGAGAACAGCCCCGTGCAGGTGGGCTCCCAGAGCGTCTACCGCATGAACACCGCTGTGGGCGGCAACTTCGGCGCCTTCACCACCAACCGTCCCGCTTCCATCGTGAAGGCCATGGGGTGCACCTCCACCATCATCGGCCACTGCGAGGAGCGCAACGACAAGATGGGCGTGCTGGCCGAGGCCGGGGTCACCGACACCGCCGCCGTCAACCGCCTCTTGAACCAGGAGATCAAGCTGGCCATCGAGCAGGGCCTGAGTGTGCTCTACTGCATCGGCGAGAAGAGCGAGGAGCAGGAGCAGTGGCAGCAGGTGCTGGGCGATCAGCTGAAGATCGGCCTGGACGGCGTGGACACCTCCAAGGTGGTCATCGCCTACGAGCCTATCTGGTCCATCGGCCCCGGCAAGACCCCCGCTGGCAAGGAGTATATCACCAAGATCGCCAAGTTTGTCAAGGAGCAGACCGGCGGTCTGGACGTGGTGTACGGCGGCGGCCTGAAGGTGGACAACGCCGAGATGCTGGCCTCCATCGACGAGATTGACGGCGGCCTCATCGCCCTGACCCGGTTCCAGGGTGAGATCGGCTTCTACCCCGACGAGTATCTGGAGATCATCAAGACCTATCTTGGAAAATAAGGAGAGCACACATGAAGCTTGATTTTGAATACGGCCACGGCCTGATGAGCGCTGAGCTGCCCGACAACACCGACGTGTTTATCCCCGGCACCACCGTACCCGACCCTGAGTGCCTGCCCCAGGACTGGGACAGCCTGTACAACGCCACCCTGGAGTCCATCCGCAACCCCATGGGTATGCCTCCTCTGAAGGAGCTGGCCGCTCCCGGCAAGACCGTGGTTTTCGTCATCCCCGACATCGTGAAGGGCGGCTGCCAGCCCACTTCCCACCGGAAGGTGTCCATC
>NZ_CAJFGT010000040.1:0-24164 GCF_904377885.1 Flavonifractor sp. An112
ATGGGCATCGGCGAACCCCTGGACAACTTTGACACGGTGCTGCGGTTCCTATCCCTGGTCAACAGCCCCGACGGACTCAACATCGGGATGCGCCACATCTCTCTGTCCACCTGCGGTCTGGTCGAAAAAATTGACAAACTGGCCGAACATCAGTTACAATTAACCCTATCGGTATCTCTCCATGCTCCCGACGATGAGACCCGCAGCAAGCTGATGCCGGTGAACAGAAGCGTGGGCGTGGAGAAGCTCTTTGACACCTGCCGCCGGTATTTTGAAAAGACCGGGCGGCGGATCTCCTATGAGTACGCCATGGTGGACGGGGTGAACGATTCCGACTGGCAGGCTGACCTGCTGGCCAGTCACCTGAAGGGCACCCCGGGCCATGTGAACCTGATCCCCCTGAACCATGTGGCGGAAAGCCCTCTCAAGCCCAGCCGCCGGGTGGCCCAGTTCCAGAAGCGCCTGGAGTCCCACGGCATCACGGCCACGGTACGGCGCAAGCTGGGCGGGGACATCGACGCCTCCTGCGGTCAGCTCCGCAGGAAGGCCATGCTGCATACCGATGATTGAGCTGCACTGGCCCAAACGCCAGTTCCATTGTTTTGCCGCGGGCCCGGGCAGCAGGGCCGGCCGGCTGGAAAAGAGGCTGATTCACTATGATCAAAGCGTGGGGCATCACCGATAAAGGCGTGGTGCGTACCCAGAATCAGGACGGGTATTACTTAGACGTGCCGTCGGAACACCTGGCTGTGGGCGTGGTGTGCGACGGTATGGGCGGCGCCAAGGCGGGCAACATCGCCAGCCTCATTGCCGTGGAGACCTTCGTGGATACCCTCCAGCACGCCCAGGGCGAGCCGGATACCCCGCCGCCGGCGGTGCTGGCCCGTGCGGCGGAGGAGGCCAACGGCGCGGTATACCGCCGGGCCAGTTCCGATCCCGACTGCTTCGGCATGGGCACCACCATGGTGGCGGTGATGGTGGTGGAGAACACCGCCTATCTGCTGAACATCGGCGACAGCCGGGCCTACCACATCAACGAGGGGGGCATCACCCGGCTCACCCGGGACCACTCGGTGGTGGAGGACATGGTGGCCCGGGGAGATATCACCCCGGAACAGGCCCGCACTCATCCCCGAAAGAACCTGATCACCCGGGCTCTGGGCGCGGAGGAGCGCATCCGGGCCGACCTGTATGAGCGGGAGCTGGTCAGCGGAGACTACCTGCTGCTGTGCTCCGACGGGCTGAGCAACATTCTCTCCGACCAGGAGCTGCTCTACGAGGTCATCCACGGGGGAGATCCGGCTGACTGCTGTCAGCGGCTGCTGGACATCACCATCTCAAGAGGTGCGCCGGACAACGTGACGGCGGTCCTCTTCCAGATCCTTTGAAAAGGGGGTAATGAACTATGGATCAGTACATAGGGAAATTACTCGACAACCGATATGAAATTCTGGAGCGCATCGGCATCGGCGGTATGGCCGTGGTGTACAAGGGCCGGGATCACCGGCTCAACCGGCTGGTGGCCATCAAGATCCTGAAGGAGGAGCTGGCCTCCGACGCCGAGTTCCGCCGCCGCTTCCACGATGAGTCTCAGGCCGTTGCCATGCTGTCCCATCCCAATATCATGGCGGTGTACGACGTGTCCCACACGCCCGAACTGGACTATATCGTCATGGAACTGCTGGACGGCATCACCCTCAAGCAGTATATGCAGAAGAAGGGCGGCAAGCTGGCCTGGCGGGAGGCCCTTCACTTCATCACCCAGATCATGAAGGCCCTGTCCCACGCCCACAGCCGGGGCATTATCCACCGGGACATCAAGCCCCACAATGTGATGGTGCTGCGGGACGGATCCCTGAAGGTGGCCGACTTCGGCATCGCCCGGCTCACCTCCTCGGCACAGGCTACCCTGACCCAGGAGGCCCTGGGCTCGGTCCACTATATCTCCCCCGAGCAGGCCCGGGGCAGCCACATCGATGCCCGCAGCGACATCTACTCCGCCGGCGTGGTGCTCTATGAGATGATCACCGGCCGCCTGCCCTATGAGGGAGATTCCCCTGTGGCAGTGGCCATTCAGCACATCAATTCCATCCCCCTGTCTCCCAGAGAGATCGATCCGGAGATCCCAGAGGCGCTGGAAGCCATCACCATGAAGGCCATGGCCTCCGACGTGAACCAGCGGTATATCTCCGCCGACGCCATGCTGGCCGACCTGGAGGAGTTCCGCAAGAATCCCTCCATCAACTTTGACTATACCCCGGCGGATTTGCTGGTGACCGAAGGGGATGAGCCCACCCAGGTACTGGGTGCCAACACCCCCAGCAATGTGCGGGCCCAGCCCGCCCACGCCGACCGCTATGAGGAGGATACCTGGACCCGGTCCAGAGGGCCACGGCGGGAGGAGGACCCCCGCAGCCGTACCAAAAATAAGCGGTACGAGGATGACTATGAGGAGGTCCGGGGCGCCAACAGCCGTCTGCCCATCTTCCTGGCCATCGGTGCGGTGGCTCTGTTCCTGGTGGGCATGGGTGTGTTCCTGTGGTTCTCCTTCTTCAATGGCCTGGGCGGCGGCAGTTCCACCCAGTATAATGTGCCCAAGCTCATTGGCATGACTGTGGAGGAGGCCGAGCAGCACTCCGACGTGGTGGAGGCTGGCTTCCATATCGTGGTCGGCAATACGGTGGACAGCAGTCTGCCTGCCGGTCAAATCGTATCTCAGGACCCGGAGAGCGGCCGTAACGCCCAGGCGGGCGCTACCATCACCGTGGATCTGAGTAACGGCAGCGACTCCGACGAGCTGGAGGAGGGCGTCATGCCCAACCTGGTGGACCGCGACAAGCGGATCGCCATCAGCGAGCTTAACGCCCTGGGCTACAGCGAGGAGAAGGGCAACCTGGTGATCCAGGAGGAGGCCAGCGAGGACGTAACCAAGGATTACGTCATCTCCACCGATCCCAAGGCCGACGCCAGCCTGGAGGGCGTGGACAAGGTGACCCTGGTGGTGAGCACCGGCCCGAAGGAGGAGCCGGTGACCGTCATCAACTTTGTGACCATGACGGAGCAGGAAGCCCGGGATGCCGCCGACAAGCTGGGCCTGACGGTCTCTGTGGAAGAGGTGTACGACGACTCGGTGGAAGCTGGCCATGTGTGCTGGCAGAGCATCGATCCCAACACCGAGGTGGAGAAGGGCCAGACCATCCGCCTGCGGGTGAGCAAGGGTTCCGACCCCTCCGCCGGCGAACCCACCACCCAGCCCAGCACCGATCCCAATGAGTCCACTCCGCCCACCGACCAGCCCACCGAGTCCCCCAGCAGCCAGCTGAAAACCATCTCCTACACCGTCAATCTGCCCCGGGATCGGGACAGCGTGGAGGTGGTGATCACGGTGGACGGACAGGAGCAGTACCGCAAGACCCTGGATACGGTTCAGCAGCTGGTGACGGTGCCCCTGAAGGGCAGCGGCACCCAGACCGTCGGCGTCTACTTCGACGGCCAGCTCAGCCTGAGCGAGCCCAAAGACTTCGGCTGATATGGAAGGGATCATTTTAAAAGCCCTCAGCGGCTTCTACTATGTGGACGACGGCTCCGGCAGGCTCACCGCCTGCCGGGGTCGCGGCAAATTCCGCCACCAGAAGGTGAGCCCCCTGGTGGGGGACCGGGTGGAGTTTACCCGCCTGGAGGGGGAGAGCGGCATTCTGGACGCCGTTCTGCCCCGGAAAAATGAGTTCCAGCGCCCGGCAGTGGCGAATATTGACCAGCTGGTGGTGGTGGCCTCCGGGGCCATCCCGGTCACCGACCCCTTCCTCATCGACCGGGTGGTGTCCATCGCCGAGGGGCGGGACTGCGAGAGCATCATTGTCCTCAACAAGTGCGATCTGGACGGGGCGGACAGCCTGTACGACACCTATACCAGGGCGGGCTTCACTACCCTGCGGGTGAGCGCCCAGACGGGGGAGGGCATTGATCAGCTGGCCGCTGCCATTGTTGGAAAGGTATCTGCCTTTACAGGCAATTCCGGTGTAGGCAAGTCCTCCATTCTCAACGCCCTCCAGCCCGACTTCCATATTCGGGTGGGCGAGGTGTCCGACAAGCTGGGCCGTGGCCGCCACACCACCCGTCATGTAGAACTGTTCCGGCTGG
The DNA here is from genome assembly GCF_904377885.1 of Flavonifractor sp. An112. Taxonomy (NCBI): domain Bacteria; kingdom Bacillati; phylum Bacillota; class Clostridia; order Eubacteriales; family Oscillospiraceae; genus Flavonifractor; species Flavonifractor sp. An112. The sequence continues at coordinate 4,141 of NZ_CAJFGT010000040.1, forward strand.
ACAGCGGGGCCATCGTGGCCGATACCCCCGGCTTCTCCTCCTTCGATACCGAGGAGATGGAGCTGCGGCGGCCGGAGGAGCTGCAATACACCTTCCGGGAGTTCGCTCCCTATCTGGACCAGTGCCGGTTCACCGGCTGCGCCCATGTAAAGGAAAAAGGCTGTGCAGTCCTTGCGGCGGTAAAAGCGGGGGAGATCCCGGCCAGCCGTCACCAGAGCTATGTGCGGCTGTACCAGCAGGCAAAGGAAGTGCCGGAATGGCAGAGAAAATAACCAAACAGGCCCTCATCGTCGGCGCAGCCCCCTGCGCCGACCTGGCTTTTCTGGGGGCGTATCTGGAGGGAAAGGACTGGACGGTGATCTGCGCCGACGGCGGGCTGCAAACCGCTCTGGCCGCCGGGCTGAAACCGGACTACCTCATCGGGGACTGGGATTCCGGCGGCGGCCCCGCCGGGGACGTACCCTATGCCACCCTGCCGGTGGAGAAGGACTTTACCGACCTCCAGGCGGCGGCCCACTGGGCCTTGGAACAGGGATGCAAAGAGCTGCTGCTGTGTGGCTGCACCGGCGGGCGGCTGGACCACACCGCCTCCAATCTGGTGCTGCTGGAGTGGATCGCCCGCCGGGGCGGCAAAGCCGTCATGGCCGACGGGGACAACGAGGTGCGTTTTCTGGGAAACGGCGGCCTTACGTTGGAAGATACGCCCCACTATCACTATCTGTCTATCATTCCCCTGGACAAGACTGTAAAGGGTGTTACCTTGCGTGGTGTCAAATATCCCCTGGAGGGTGCATCCATCACCCGTGGGGATACCCTGACCGTCAGCAACGAGCCCTCCGGGCCGGTGATGGAGATCTCTGTGGAGGAGGGGGCAGTGCTGGTGATCCGCAGCCAGCGGGAACCATAAAAGCATACTGAATACCTCATGTGGGGCGGCAAAAGCCGCCCCCTGTTTTATCGTCCGCCTTTGAGGCATGAACACAACCGCCTTCCTGCGCGTATACTGGGACAGAACCAGTGAAGGGAGGCGGCTGTTTTGACGTTGGAGGGCAAGAAGACCCTTGCCGCGGCGGTGCTGTGCGGCGCGGGCGCGGTGCTGCTGTTTCGTCCGGGCACTCTGGCGGTCTTTGTGGCCGGGGCCTGGATGGGCCGCCGGGGCTTTGGCTGGCTCAAACGATATTGGCTTGACAGGGAGGCATAAGGTATGAAGATCGTGGTAGTGAAGTCCCCCAAAGCCCTCAGCAGCCTGCTGAGGCTGGTATTCGGCATCAAAAAATCCGACCTGGCGCCGGAAAGCCGGTCATAGCCGGACCACCTTGTACATATATTGCCCTAGCAGCAATCAGTCTGGGCAATGGCCCGTACAAGGAGTGGAACGCTATGGAACTGGAACTGGAACGGACGGCGCTGGACGGATTTCGCGGGGTGCTGGACGCCGCCGTGGCGCAGGAGGAGACGGTAGAGAGCATCGTACCCGACGCCTGCCCGGACCTGCTGGAGGTCTGCGATACCGAAGGTGTGGTGTGCCTCCATAGGAAGGAGGCCATGGAGGGCCGGGTGGAGCTGTCCGGCACCATCCACGCCCTGCTGCTCTGCCAGCCCGACGGGGAGGTGGGTCTGCGGCGGCTGGAGGTGGATCTGCCCTTCACCTGCACCGCCGATTCCCCCGACATCACCCCCGGCTGCAAGGTGGTGGCCCAGCCCCGGCTGCGGGGGGCGGACGCCCGGCTGGTCAACCCCCGGAAGGTGCTGGTGCGGGCCGACCTGGTGGTGGACGTACAGGTGTTTGCACCGGTGGCCGACTGGGCTCCCGCCTCGGTGCTGGACCCGGAGCAGGCGGGGGTGGAGCAGCTCAGTCAGAGCTGTGACACCTGTGTGACAGTGTGTGTACAGGAAAAACCCTTCCCATTCAGCGACGAGCTTACCCTGGCGGGCAGCCGCCCGGAGGCGGAGGCCCTGCTGAAGTGGCGGGTGTCCCTGGAGTGCGGGGAGGCCAAAGTCATCGGCAGCAAGCTGATTTTCAAGGGTTCCGCCCGGCTCCAGGTGCTCTACCGCTGTGCCGACGGCGGACTGAGCACCGGGGAGTTCGAGCTGCCCATCTCCCAGCTGATGGAGGTGAGCGGCGCTGGGGAGGAGGCCATGTGTCAGGTGGGGCTGATCCTCACCGATCTGAGCTGTGAGCTGGACGACGGGGACGGGCGCACCATCAGCGTGTCCATGGGCCTGCTGGCCCAGGCGGTGATCCGGGAGGAGCGGAGCCTCACCCTGCTTACCGACGTGTACTCCACCCTCTATCAGCTGGACAACGAGATCCGCACCATGGACCTGAGCCGGGTGGCTGACCGGGGAGAGCGGGAGGTGGCCGTCCGGGAGCTGCTGGAAACCGGCGTGGCCCCCCAGGACGTGCTGGACGCCTATGTGACCATGGGAGACGTGACCCAAAACCGGGAGGGGGAGCGGGTATCCCTCACCGTTCAGGCCAATGTACATCTGCTCTGCCGCACCGAGTCGGGGGAGACGGCGGCTGTCACCCGCACCATACCCGTGTCCTGCCCGGTGGATCTGCCCGAGGGGGCACGGTGCTCTTGTCGGTGCGCCTGCACCGCTCCGGTGTATGGGGCGCCTGCCTCCGGGGGCGCGGAGGTCCGGTTCCCGGTGCGCTTTGCCTGGCTGGCCCTTACCGGCAGCAAGGCTGCCGCCGTCAGTGCCGTGTCCTTCGATGAGAATGCCCCCATTGACCACGCCGGTCAGCCCTCCATCGTGCTGCGGATGGTGAGCGGGGGAGAGCGGCTGTGGGACATCGCCAAGGCCTACGGCACCACCGCCCGGGACGTGATGCAGGCCAATGCCCTGGAGGAGGAGGAGCTGCCCGACGGACAGCTGCTGCTCATCCCCAGAAAACGATAAGCCGAGAAAATGGCCGCCATTTGGCGGCCATTTTTGATGGAGCGCGCATCGCCCCGATTTTTCCGCTTGCATTCCGGCGGTGGTTCTGTTATATTAGTAATTGCTTAAATACTTAATTAATAGGAGGACGATCTATGGCGTCGAAGCGTTATGCCGCTGTGGGGAAGCACTGCGTGGCCTGCGGCTGTTGTGTAAAGGTGTGCCCCATGTCAGCCATCTCCATCTGGCGTGGAGTCATCGCCCAGGTGGACCGGGAGAAGTGCGTGGGCTGCGGCAAGTGCGCCAAAGAGTGCCCGGCGGGCACCATTGAACTGCGGGACCGGGAGGTGGGCGCATGAACAAGAAAAAACACTGGTACGACTATCTGTGGATCGTCACCCCCATCTATCTGGGATTGGGGTTCTTCAACATCCTCTTTGCCTGGCTGGGCATGATCTTCTTCTGTCTGCCCCTGCTCATCGCCATCTTCGGCGGCAGCAAGCTCTACTGCAACCGCTACTGCGACCGGGGGCAGTTCCTGTCCCTGCTGGGCGGGCGGCTCAAGCTGTCCCGGAACAAGCCCACCCCCCGGTGGATGCGGACCAAAGCCTTCCGGTACGGCTTTCTCATCTTTTTCTTCGTGATGTTTTTCCAGATGCTCTTTACCACTTACCTGGTAGGGGCGGGAGCCAGAGACATTGGGGAGTTCGTCAAGCTGTTCTGGACCTTCCAGGTGCCCTGGCACTGGGCCTATCACGGCACCCTCTTTGCTCCCTGGGTGGCCCAGTTCGCCTTCGGGTTCTACTCCATCATGCTTACCTCCACCCTTATCGGCCTTATCGTTATGGTGCTTTTTAAGGCCCGGACCTGGTGCGTGTTTTGCCCCATGGGCACCATGACCCAGCTGATCTGCACCCTGTGGGCAGGCAAGGCCCCGGCGGGGGCCTGCGCCGCCTGTTCCGGCTGCCGGAGGTAAGCATATGGACGAACAACTGCGGGAAAAGGCCCAAACCATCGCTTCGCTTATGGCCCAGATGGCCAACGAGAACCGGCTGCTCATCCTGTGCGCCCTGCTGGACGGACCCAAGACGGTGGGGGAGCTGGGGGAGAGCGTGCCCAACATCACCGCTCCCGCCCTGTCCCAGCACCTGCACAAGCTGAAGGATGGGGGACTGGTCCAGGCGGAGAAGCACGGCCAGTTCGTTACCTATTCCATCAAAGACAGTCGCCTTCAGGCCCTGATGGCGGTGCTGAAAGAACAATATTGTGCCCAATGAACAGACAGCGCGTCCCATTTGATGTGGGATGCGCTGTCTGTTCTTCTAATTCCTGGTTCTCATATGGGAAATATTTTGTTAAAATGCCATAATTCCTATTGACATACTTTACTCCACTGTGTTAGGATGGTCTCATAAGATAATGATTCTTATTATTGATTCTAAATACAGATAAGGAGGACGACACCATGCTGTTCAAGACCACGGAGCAACACGAGGCCCTGCGGGCCAAGATCCGGGCATTTGCGGAAGCGGAAGTCAAGCCCCAGGCCTTCCTGATGGACAAGGAGAACCAATTCCCTGACGAGGCCATTAAGAAGCTGGGGGAGATGGGGCTCATGGGCATCCCCTATCCCAAGGAGTACGGCGGCGCCGGACTGGACGCCCTGAGCTACGCCATCGCGGTGGAGGAACTGTCCCGGGTGGACGGCGGCACCGGCGTCATCCTGTCGGCCCACGTGTCCCTGGGCTCCTGGCCCATCTTCGCCTACGGCACCGAGGAGCAGAAGCAGAAGTACCTGGTGCCCTTGGCAAAGGGCGAGAAGATCGGCGCCTTTGGCCTCACCGAGCCCAACGCCGGCTCGGATGCCGGCGGCACTGAGACCACCGCCGTGGACAAGGGGGACCACTGGCTCCTCAACGGCGGCAAGATCTTCATTACCAACGCGCCCAAGGCGGACACCTATGTGGTCTTCGCCGTCACCACCCCCGACATCGGCACCCGGGGCATCTCCGCCTTCATCGTGGAGAAGGGCTGGGAGGGCTTCACCTTCGGCGACCACTACGACAAGATGGGCATTCGTTCCTCCTCCACCGCCGAGCTCATCTTCAACGATGTGAAGGTGCCTAAGGAGAACCTGCTTGGCAAGGAGGGCCAGGGCTTCAAGATCGCCATGTCCACCCTGGACGGCGGACGCATCGGCATCGCGGCCCAGGCCCTGGGTATCGCCCAGGGGGCCTATGAGGCCGCCGTGGAATACGCCAAGGAGCGGGTCCAGTTCGGCAAGCCCATCGGCTTCAACCAGTCCATCGGCTTCAAGCTGGCCGATATGGCAACCAAAATCCGCTGTGCCCGTATGCTGGTCTACTCCGCCGCCGACCTGAAAGAGCATCACGAGCCCTACGGCACCGAGTCCGCCATGGCCAAGATGTATGCCTCCGACATCGCCCTGGAGGTCACCAACGACGCCGTCCAGATCTTCGGCGGCACCGGCTTCCTCAAGGGTATGGACGTGGAGCGGATGTACCGGGACGCCAAGATCACCACCATCTACGAGGGCACCAACGAGATCCAGCGGGTGGTCATCTCCTCCGCCATTATGGGTAAGCCCCCCAAGAGCGAGGGCGGCTCCTCCAGCCGGCCCAAGAAGCCTGCCCCTGTCACCGGCGTGCGCAAGCGCATCCTGTTGAAGGAGGGGAGCGCCGCCGATCAGGTCAACGCTCTGGTGGAGCACCTGAAGAAGGACGGCCACGACTTTACCGTGGGCATCCCCATGAATACCCCCATCAGCCAGGCTGAGCGCGTGGTGTCTGCCGGTCAGGGCATCGGGGACAAGAAGAACATGAAGCTGGTGGAGAACCTGGCCAAAGCCGCCGGCGCTGCCATCGGCTCCTCCCGACCGGTGGCCGAGACCCTGAAGTATGTGCCTCTGGACCGGTATGTGGGTATGTCCGGCCAGAAGTTCAAGGGCAACCTGTACATCGCCTGCGGCATCTCGGGCGCCATCCAGCACCTGAAGGGCATCAAGGATGCCTCCACCATCGTGGCCATCAACAAGAACGGCAACGCCCCCATCTTCAAGAACTGTGACTACGGCATCGTGGGGGACGTCAACGAGATCCTGCCCCTGCTGGCCGCCGCCCTGGACACCGGGGAGAAGCAGCCCGCGCCTCCCATGGTGAAGATGAAGCGCCCCGCGCCCCCCAAGCCCGAGCCCATCGGCAAGCGGTATGTGTGCGGCGGCTGCGGCTACGAGTACGTCCCCGAGCTGGGCGACCCCGACGCCGAGGTGGCCCCCGGCACCCTGTTTGAAAACCTGCCCGAGGAGTGGGTGTGCCCCGAGTGCGCCGAGGGTAAGGATATGTTCATTGAAGCTTGAGTAAGAAGGAGGGACTATCATGTATTGTGTCCGCAATGTGACGGAAGATCTGTTCTGGGTGGGCGCCAACGACCACCGGCTCCACCTGTTTGAAAACATCCATCCCATCCCCCGTGGCGTCAGCTACAACGCCTATCTGCTGCTGGACGAAAAGACCGTCCTCTTCGATACCGTGGACTGGTCCGCCTGCCGCCAGCTGCTGGAGAACGTGGAGCATCTGCTGGGAGACCGCCCTCTGGATTATCTGGTCATCAACCACATGGAGCCTGACCACGGCGCCTCCATCGAGGAGATCCTGCTGCGCTGGCCCCAGGTGAAGGTGATCTCCACCGAAAAGTCCTTCCTCTTCATGCGCCAGTTCGGCTTCCAGATCGACGGCCATGAGCTCATTGAGGTGAAGGAGGGGGACACCCAGACCTTCGGCAAGCACACCGTCACCTTCGTGGCCGCCCCCATGGTCCACTGGCCTGAGGCCATGGTCACCTTCGACACCACCAACGGCGTTCTCTTCTCCGCCGATGCCTTCGGCTCCTTCGGAGCCCTGGACGGCAAGCTGTTCGCCGACGAGGTCAACTTCGACCGGGACTGGATTGACGACGCCCGCCGCTACCTCACCAACATCGTGGGCAAGTACGGCCCCCACATCCAGCTGCTGCTCAAAAAGGCCGGTACCATTCTGGACCAGATCAAGTACATTTGCCCCCTCCACGGGCCCGTATGGCGGAAGGATCTGGGCTACTTCATCGACAAATACGACAAGTGGAGCCGCTATGAGCCGGAGGAGAAGGGTGTCATGATCGCCTACGCCTCCATGTACGGCAACACCGAGGCCGCCGCTCAGGCTCTGGCCGCCAAGCTGTGCGAGAAGGGCGTCACCAACGTGTGGGTGTACGACGTGTCCAACACCCATGTGTCCTACCTGGTCAGCGAGTCCTTCCGGCTGAGCCACATCGTGCTGGCCAGCGTCACCTACAACCTGGGCATTTACCCCGTCATGCACGACTATCTCATGCATCTGAAGGGCCTCAACCTTCAGAACCGCACCTTCGCCCTCATCGAGAACGGCTCCTGGGCCCCCAAGTCGGGCGACCTGATGCAGAAGTTCGTGGATGAGGAACTGAAGAACATGACCGTTCTCAACGACCGGTTGTCCATCGCCTCCGCCCTCCACGCCGACAAGGCCGCCGAGCTGGAGGCCCTGGCCGACGCCATTGTGGAATCCATGCAGTAACGACCCAAGCGAGCGCTCCCACAAATTTTGTGGGAGCGCTTGCCTTTTTGTCGTGAATTGGAGAGACTTACAATTTTCCGTATTGACAAACCGTTACTTTTGTGCAACTATTTGTTTATGACCGGAAACATCCGGAATTCGATGGAAAGAAGGGAGGTTGTTTTTTTCGCGGGACCCCGGACTCGAATCACAAAAGAAGGAGATGTGTACGACCATGAAAAAGTCCTTTCGCATCCTGTCTGCTGCGCTGGCGGGCACTGTGCTGCTGAGCACCAGCGCGCTGGCCTGCACCGGCGTCTATGTGGGCAAGGACGTCAGCGACCAGGGGACCTATATCATCGCCCGCAGTGAGGACCAGAGCCAGGGCGATTACAATAAGATGTTCATGGTGCAGCCCCGGGTGGAGAACGTGCCCGGCCGCTACATCGAGGACACCGCCACCGGCTTCAAGATCCCCCTGCCGGACACCACCTACAAGTACACCTATGTGCCCGACTACACCCGGGGAGACGACGGAATGTATCCCGGCTCCTGCACCAACGAGTACGGCGTGAGCATTTCCGCCACCGTGTCCACCTCCACCTGCGAGGCCTGGGAGAAGGCCGATCCCTTCGTGGAACCCGGCCTGCGTGAGGCCATTCTGGCCGCCTCCGTGGCCGCCGTGTCCACCAACGCCCGTGAAGCCGTGGACGTGCTGCTGGGCTATGTGGACCAGTACGGCTCCGAGGAAGGCAACACCGTCATGATTACCGATCAGAACGAAGCCTGGATCGTGGAGATCTACGGCGGCCATCAGTACTGCGCCATGAAGATGCCCGACGACAAGGTGGCGGTCTTTGGCAACCAGAACATGATCGGCCTGGTGGACCCCAAGGCCACCCCCGAGGACGGCTACATCTACTCCGACGGCCTGTTTGAGCTCATCGACCAGCTGGGTCTGGCGGTGAAGGAGGGGGACCTCTATCATCTGGCCAAGAGCGTCACCAACAACACCCGCGAGGACTACAACAATATGCGCAACTGGATGGGCATGAAGATCCTGGCGCCTTCCCAGGTGGGCGAGTACGACACCAACACCTTCTATCCGCTGTTCTACAGCCCCGATGAGAAGGTGAGCGTCCTCACCGTCATGGATATCTACCGCAACCGCTATGAGGACACCCCCCTGGATGTGACCCTGCCCGGCCAGGAGGAGAACCGTGTCATCGGCACCGAGCGCTCCTCTCAGATCCACATCCTCCAGACCTTCCCCGACTGGCCTGCCTACTGCTCCTCCATTGACTGGCTGGCCCTGGGCAACGCTGAGCATTCCGTGTTCATTCCCTTCTTCTCCGGCATCACCGACACCGCCGACGCCTACAAGGTGGACGGAGACACCTACGATCCCGCCGGCGCCTTCTGGATGTTCAAGCGTATCTGCACCATCGCTGAGCAGGACCGCACCCTGTACGGCCAGGGCGTGAAGGACTTCTGGAAGCTGCAGGAGGGCCTGATGTACGAGACCATGCTGGAGCAGGCCCCCATCGTCATGGCCAAGTACCAGGAGAGCCGGGCCGCTGGCGACGCCTATGTGACCCAGCTGGGTATCGACATGGCCGAACATGAGATGACCCTGTCCGACAACCTGTACGCCAAGCTGCTCACCACCATGATGCACAACACCGGCCTGGCCGCCGGCAAGACCCCCACCACCTTCCTGGCCGATGTGCCGGTGCGTGAGGTGGCCGAGGCCAAGGGTTACACCGTCACCTGGAACGGCGCCGACAGCACCGTCACGCTCACCAAGGGCACCACCAGCTACACCCTCACCCTGGAGAGCTACACCTGCAAGGTGGCGGGCGGCGACGATATCGAGCTGACCCACTACTGCTACGCCAAGGACGGCCTGACCTACGTCCCCATGGACTTCGCCAACCAGCTGTAATCCAGCTTTCCCGCAAAGGAGCGCGCTTCGGCGCGCTCCTTTGCTGTCTGTACGGCGGACTCGCCTCCAGGCATATTCCACGGCTTATCCCCATACCTATGTAGAGAAAACGCCGGCTTAACATGGCCGAAGGAGGAATTGCCAGTGGAACAACGCAAGCTCTATGAGGATATCGCCCTGCGGACTGAGGGGGATATCTATATCGGCGTGGTGGGGCCGGTGCGGACTGGAAAATCCACGTTCATCAAGCGGTTCATGGAGACCATGGTCATCCCGGGCATCGAGAACGTCTACCGCCGGGAGCGGGCCAAGGATGAGCTGCCCCAGAGCGGCTCGGGCCGCACCATTATGACCGCCGAGCCCAAATTCGTCCCCGAGGAGGCGGTGGAGGTCACCATGGACAGCGGGGCCACCTTCAAGGTGCGGCTCATCGACTGCGTGGGCTATCTGGTGCCCGGGGCGGTGGGCTCTCTGGAGGACGACGTGCCCCGGATGGTGACCACACCCTGGTTCCCGGAGCCCATCCCCATGACGGAGGCCGCCGAGATCGGCACCAGGAAGGTCATTGCCGAGCACTCCACCATCGGCATCGTGGTCACCACCGACGGCACCGTTACCGACATTCCACGGGAGGACTACCTGGAGGCGGAGGAGCGGGTCATCACCGAGCTGAAGGAGCTGGGTAAGCCCTTCCTGGTGGTGCTCAACTCCGCCCAGCCCCGGTCTGAGCGGGCTCAGGCCATCCGGGCGGACATCGCCTCCCGATATGATGTCACCTGCGTGTGCGTCAACTGCCTGGAGCTGGAGGAGGAGGCAGTGACTGGCATCATCAAGGGGGTGCTGTACGAGTTCCCGGTGAAGGAGCTGGATCTGTTTCTGCCCCCCTGGGTGGATGCCCTGCCCTGGGATCACCCCATCAAACACGGACTGTACGCCGCTATCCGGGAGAGCGCCAAGGGAATGCGACGCATCCGGGACGTAGAGAGCACGGTGGCCGCCATGGGAGAGTGCGACACGGTGAGCCGTGCCCAGGTCACCTCCATGAATCTGGGCACCGGTCTGGCCGCCGCCGACCTGGAGCTGCCCCGCAGCCTGTTCTACGACACCCTGTCCCAGCAGTCCGGCTTCACCATCCACGACGATGGGGACCTGCTGGAGCTTTTGAGCCGCCTGTCCCGGATCAAATCCGAGTATGACAAGGTGGCGGGCGCTCTGGAGGAGGTGAAGGCCACCGGCTACGGCATCGTGGTGCCCGGCACCGACGAACTGGTGCTGGAGGAGCCGGAGATCGTCCGGCAGGGCGGCCGGTACGGGGTGCGCCTCAAAGCCTCGGCCCCCTCCATACATATGATAAGAGCTGATATCGAGACCGAGGTCTCTCCCATCGTGGGCAATGAGAAGCAGAGCGAGGAGATGGTCAACTTCCTGCTTCAGGAGTTTGAGGGGGACACCAAGGCCATCTGGCAGTCCAACATCTTCGGCAAGTCCTTCCACGAGCTGGTCAGCGAGGATCTCAACGCCAAGCTCAAGCGGATGCCGGAGGACGCCCGGTCCAAGCTGCAGGAGACTCTCCAGCGTATCATCAACGAGGGTTCCGGCGGGCTGATCTGCATCATTCTGTAAAAAAGCGGGAGGATGGGCGGTACATCTTGCTTCGGACTGGGAAATGTTGTATCGTATCAGGCAGAGAGGACCCAGAAAGAGAAGAAGGAGAGATCCCGATGAAAAGACGTACCCTGTGTGTGTTGGCCGCCGTGCTGGTGTGCCTGGCCGGCTGCTCCGGCGGCGGTGACGGCCTTGTAGGAAATGTCTACACCTACGACCATGTGTCCATTGAACTGCCGGAGGGCTATGAGGTGGACGAGAGCGGTTCCTTCCCCATCATCTACTGCCCCGGCTACCCGACGCAGACCGACAACATCAACATCACCAAGGGCGAGCGGACAACATCGACAACTACGGCGAAGACGTGATTGACGACTATTATGCCTCCTCCCTCAACGGCTACAACGGAATGCGGTCCTTTGAGAAAACCACGGTGGGGGGCGTCGACGCCATCGTGTGCTCCTATGGCGTCGGCATGAACGGCGTGGAGATGGTGGGCACCCAGTATTATCTGTTCGGCAAGGATTTTACGGATGTGATCACCTTTACCAGCGTCTCCGGCGACTATGACGACGACTTCGAGGACATTGCCCAGTCCATCACGGTCCATTGAGTACAAGAGAAAAACCGCTGCAATCTTTATGGATTGCAGCGGTTTTTTGCGTCTTTGGTTCAGTTCTCCATACCCATGAGGATCTTCTCTGCGGTGATGGGCAGAGAGCGCACCCGCACGCCGGTGGCGTTGTATACTGCCTGGGCAATGGCGGGGGAGGGGGTGTTGATGACCACCTCGCCGATGGATTTGGCGCCGAAGGGGCCGTTGGGCTCATAGCTCTCCTGGAACTCCACCCGGATCTCCGGCAGGTCGGTGCGGCTGGGGATCTTGTAGGTCATGAAGGTGGAGTTGACCATCTGGCCCTTGGGGTCGTAGTTGATGTCCTCCAGCAGGGCCATGCCGATGCCCTGGGCGATGCCGCCCTCGGCCTGGACACGGGCCAGGTTCTTGTTGATGACGGTGCCGCAGTCCACCACGCCCACATAGTCCACAACCTTGGTCTCGCCGGTCTCCAGGTCCACTTCCACCTCGGCAAAGCCTGCCATGAAGGGTGGGGGAGAGGTGGGGCTGCAGTGGCTGGCGGTGGCGGTGAGCCACTGGGTGCCCTCGCCTACCACCAGGTCCTGGGCCAGCTTGTCCAGAGTGATGGAGGTCTCCGGATTGGTGCGGTCGTACACCTTGTCCCCGTCAAACTCCGCCCGCTCGGGGTGGATGTTGAGGCGGCGGGCCCCCTCGGCAGCGATCTTCTCGTTGAGCTCGGTGCAGGCCTTCACCACCGCCATGCCGGTGACGTAGGTGGTGCTGGAGGCGTAGGAGCCGGTGTCGAAGGGGGAGTGGTCGGTATCCACCCCGTCCACGGTGATGCGGTCCATGGGGCAGTTGAGAATCTCGGCGGCCATCTGGGCCAGAATGGTGTCGCAGCCGGTGCCCATATCGGTGGCGCCGATCATCAGGGTATAGTAGCCGTCGTCGTTGAGCTTGATGGTCACCGACGCGGTATCGATGGCAGAGATGCCGGAGCCCTGCATGGTTACCGCCATGCCCACACCCCGGACGCGGTGGTCGTCCACCTTGACGCAGGGGTATTTCTCCTTCCAGCCGATCATTTCCATGCCCCGCTCAATGCACTGGGGCAGCTTGCAGCTGGTGAGGGGCTCGTTGTAGTAGGCGGCCATATGCTCGCCCACATGGGGCAGGTTCATAAGCCGCAGCTGGGCCGGGTCCATGTTCAGCTTCTCCGCCAGCTCGTTCATGGCGGACTCCATGGCAAAGCAGCCCTGGGTGGCGCCGTAACCGCGGAAGGCACCGGCGGCCATGGTGTTGGTATACACCACGTCCCAGGAGAAGCGGAAGGCGGCCTGCCGGGCGTAGAGGGGGATGCTCTTGTGGCCCACCAGGCCGATGGTGGTGGAGGCGTGCTCGCCGTAAGCACCGGCGTTGGACAGGGCGTGCATATCCACCGCCTTGATGGTGCCGTCCTTCATGGCGCCCACTTTGACGTGGACCCGCATCTGGTGGCGGCTGTTGGAGGCCTGGAAGGACTCTTTCCGGGTATACACGATCTTGGCGGGCTTGCCGGTGCGCAGAGTGACCAGGGCGGGGAAGAGCTCACTGACCAGGGTCTGCTTGGCGCCGAAGCCGCCGCCGATGCGGGGCTTCACCACCCGCACCATGTTCTTGGGCAGGCCCAGAGCATGGGCGATGGTGCGGCGGCAGTGGAAGGGCACCTGGGTGGAGGATACCACGTTGAGCCGCCGGTTATGGTCCAGATAGGTATAGGTGCGGAAGGTCTCCATCATGGCCTGAGCGTTGGCCTTGGTGTAATAGGTACCCTCCACCACCACGTCGCAGGTGGCCATGGCGGCATCCACGTCGCCGTCGGCGTCGCAGCCGCTGGACACCAGGTTGCGCTTCTGGTCGCCGCCGATGTCGAAGTGGTGGAAGTAGTCATCCTCCGAATGAACCACAATGGGGTTGTCCAGAGCGGTCTCAAAGTCCAGCACCGGCTCCAGGATGTCGTACTTCACCTGGATCATGCCCATGGCCTTGGCCACGCAGTCCTTGTCCCGGCCTGCCACGATGGCCACCGGGTCGCCCACATAGCGGACGGTGCGCTCCAGGATGTAGCGGTCGTAGGGGGAGGGCTCCGGGTAGGACTGGCCCGCCAGGGTATAGCGGATCTGGGGCACGTCCTCCCAGGTCAGGATGCAGGCAATGCCGGGCACCCGACTGGCGGCGTCCTTGCGGATGGACTTGATGCGGGCGTGGGCGTGGGGGCTGCGGAGCACCTGCACCACCAGGCAGTCCCGGGGCACCATGTCCTCGGTGTACACGCCCTTGCCGCCGGTGAGGGCGGCGCCGTCCAGCTTGGGGATGGCCTGATTGACGAATTTCAGATTCATGCCTGACCCTCCTTCTCCCAGGGCTTGTCGTGGAGCCAGGCCCGCAGGGCCCGGGTCTGACCGGCGTAGCCGGAGCAGCGGCACAGGTTGCCCGCCAGATAGTTGGAGATTTCCTCCTCGGTGGGGTCGGTGAGCTCCCGGCGCATGGCCAGCACAGCCATGATGAAGCCGGGGCTGCAATAGCCGCACTGCTCTGCGCCCTGAGAGGTCATGTACCGACCGAAGGAGGCGGCCTCGTCCTTCACACCCTCCAGGGTGGTGACGTGGAGGCCGTCGGCCCGGGCGGCGGGGTAGGAGCAGGACAGCACCGGCTTGCCCTCCACCCACACGGTACACAGGCCGCAGTTGCTGGTGTCGCAGCCCCGCTTCACGCTGACGTAGCCGTACTTGCGCAGAAACTCCAGCAGCATCATATCGTTGGGGATGTGCTTGTTATACAGCATCCCGTTGACGGTGATCTTGACTTTCATCCCTTGTTCTCCTCCATGCACTGCTCTGCCGCCCGGCGCACCAGCACGGCGGCCAGCTTCTTCCGGTAGTCCGCCCCGGCCCGCAGGTCGGTGCCGTAGGTCAGCTCCCCGGCGGCGGCCTGTCCGGCAGCTGCGGCCCCCTTGCCCTCGTTGAGGCAGGCGGCGGCGCTTTCGCACCGCACTGCCCGGGCGGGACGGGCGCCCACCGACACGGTCCACTGGCCGTCCAGACAGCTTACCGCCGCGGCCAGGGTGGGGAAGTCGGTGGTGGAGCGGCGGACGCTCTGATAGGCGGCCCGGCGGCCGTCGTCTTTGATGCGTACCTTCAGCAGGATGTCGTCGAAGGCGATGGGGGAGGCCATGAACTGGGCCAGCGGCACTTCGCCGCCCCGGTAGAGCACCACGGTGGCGTCCAGCGCCAGAAGGGCGCAGGTCAGGTCGGAGAAGCCGAACCGGGAGAACACAGAGCCTCCCACGGTGGCGCAGTTGCGGAAGGGGACCCCCACGATGTGGGATACGCATTCTCCCAGGATGCCGTCAAAGCGGGAGGTGACGGCGGGGTGGGTCTCCAGCTGATGGAGGGTGACCGAGGCCCCCAGCTCCAGATAGCCGTCCTTCACTTCGATCTGGTCCAGGCCCAGCCGGGTCAGGTCGATGGCGCGGCCAATGCGGCGGCGGCCCATTTTCAGCCAGCAGCAGCCACCCAGGATAACGCTGGTCCGGGTGTCCCGCTGGAGCAGCTCGTCAGCTTCCTCCAGGGTCTCGGGAAACACGTAGCTCTTGATGGTGAACAAATCCAATTCCTCCCCATAGTTCGGGTCATTTCGCGTTTTGCAGACATGATATTATACCGGCTTCTGCCAGAAATGTACAGGGGAAATCATAAAAATACAAGGTTCAGTTTCCATCCTGCAAAAAGCCCTCCAGGCCCCGGCGGTCTGTCAGCTTCAGGCTCTTGTAGCCCGTCCTGATCCAGCCCTTTTTATCGAACTCGCCCAGCACCCGGCTTACCGTTACCCGGCTCACCCCCACGGAGGCGCCGATCTCCTCATGGGTGCAGCGCACCGTATCCTCCGGCCAGGGCAGGATGGTCAGCAGGTGGCGGGCGATGCGCTTGTCTGCCTGGAGAAAGTCCCCGTCCACATGGCCCGACAGCATCCGCACACGGCGGGCCAGGTCCTCCAGCATGGCGATGGCCAGATCGGGATGGGCGGCAAAGACCTGGGTCAGGTGCTGCCGGTCCACCGCCACCAGCTGGCATTTGGTCACCGCCATGGCGGAGGATACCCGGGGCTGGCCGTCAAAGAAGGCGGCCTCGCCCATCAGCTCGCCGGCGTGGGGGAGGGTGAGGATGCGCTCCTCGCCCTCGGGGGAGGAGATGAAGCACTTGGCGGTGCCCGATACAATATAATAAAAGCAATCCGCCCGGGTGTCCTGGAGATAGATCAGCTCTCCCGGCTCCTTGTGCAGAATGGGCTGGCCGTCGGCCAGAGGCGTCCAGATGTTGCGCAGCATGGCGGTTTCCTCCTTTCGGGCGGGGACAAGCCCTGCCCTTACGGTAAGATTGTAGCATGGTTTACATTCTTCTGGCAAGGGGGTATGGTATGCTGATACCAACAAGAAATAAGGAGGCGCCCTCGTATGGGAATGACCATGACCCAAAAGATCCTGGCCCGCCACGCCGGACTGGACCAGGTGGTACCCGGCCAGCTGGTGGAGGCCAAGCTGGACCTGGTGCTGGGCAACGACATCACCGCGCCCGTCGCCATCACCGAGTTCCGCAAGGCGGGACTGACTCAGGTATTTGATAAAGACAAGATCGCCCTGGTGCTGGACCACTCCACCCCCTGCAAGGACATCAAGTCCGCCCAGCTGTGCGCCCAGGCCCGGGAATTTGCCAAGGAATTCAACATCACCCACTTCTATGACGTGGGCTGCATGGGCGTGGAGCACGCCCTGCTGCCCGAGA
Source organism: Flavonifractor sp. An112 (assembly GCF_904377885.1). Taxonomy (NCBI): domain Bacteria; kingdom Bacillati; phylum Bacillota; class Clostridia; order Eubacteriales; family Oscillospiraceae; genus Flavonifractor; species Flavonifractor sp. An112. Next base: position 20,560 of record NZ_CAJFGT010000040.1, read on the forward strand.
AAGGCCTCACCGCCCCCGGCGAGTGCATGATCGGCGCCGACTCCCACACCTGTACTTACGGCGCGGTGGGTATGTTCTCCACCGGCGTTGGCTCCACCGACATGGCCGCCGGCATGGCTACCGGCCTTGCCTGGTTCAAGGTGCCCGCCGCCATCAAGGTCACCCTCACCGGCAAGTTCCAGCCCTATGTGTCCGGCAAGGACGTGATCCTCCACCTGATCGGCATGATCGGCGTGGACGGCGCTCTGTACAAGTCCCTGGAGTTCGCCGGGGAAGGGGTAGGGGAGCTGTCCATGGACGACCGCTTCACCATCGCCAACATGGCCATTGAGGCGGGCGCCAAGAACGGCATCTTCCCGGTGGACGACAAGACCCGTGCCTACCTGAAGGGCCGTGTCACCCGTGAGTGGGAGGCGGTGGAGGCCGACCCCGACGCCGAGTATGAGCAGGAGATCGTCATTGATCTGAACACCCTCCAGCCCACGGTGGCCCTGCCCCATCTGCCCTCCAACACCCGCACCATCGATCAGGTGGAGGGTACCCCCATCCAGCAGGTGGTGATCGGCTCCTGCACCAACGGCCGTCTGGACGACCTGCGGCAGGCCGCGGCGGTGCTCAAGGGCCGCAAGGTGGCCAACGGCGTGCGCTGCATCGTCATCCCCGCCACCCAGCAGATCACCCTGGACGCCATGGCCGAGGGCCTGATCCAGACCTTCATCGAGGCGGGCTGCGCCGTGTCCACCCCCACCTGCGGCCCCTGCCTGGGCGGACACATGGGCGTGCTCTCCGACAACGAGCGGGCCATCTCCACCACCAACCGCAACTTCGTGGGCCGCATGGGCCCCGTGTCCTCCGAGATCATTCTGGCCAACCCCGCCGTGGCCGCCGCTTCCGCGGTGGCGGGCGTGGTCGCCGATCCCCGAACGCTGTAAACAGCGTTCGGGCCCCCATATTTTTCTTCCTCGGGGCAAGTGAATTGCCCCTGCGGCAAGGTTTTGCAGTGCAAAACGCTTGCACGCGCCACTTGGCGCGTCCCGCCTGCGGCGGGTCCCAAGGCACCAAATAAGAAAGGGTGACATCCTTGAAAGTATATAAGTACGGCGACAACGTGGATACCGACGTGATCATTCCCGCCCGGTACCTCAACGCCCCCGACGAAAAATCCCTGGCCTCCCACTGCATGGAGGACATTGACGCCAACTTCGCTTCCACCGTGGAGCAGGGCGACATCATCGTGGCCGGAGCCAACTTCGGCTGCGGCTCCTCCCGGGAGCACGCGCCCCTGTCCATCAAGGCCTGCGGCGTGAAGTGCGTCATCGCCCCCTCCTTCGCCCGCATCTTCTACCGCAACGCCATCAACATCGGTCTGCCCATCATGGAGAGCCCCGAGGCTGCCGCCGCCATCCAGGCGGGGGACACTGTGAGCGTGGACTTTGCCACCGGCACCATCACCGACGAGACCCAGGGCAAGACCTGGCAAGCCGCGCCCTTCCCGGCCTTCGTGGACAACATCATCCAGGCCGGCGGCCTGCTCAACTCCCTGAAAGCGCGAGGTGTGGCCAAATGAATTACAAAATTGCTTTGATCCGGGGCGACGGCATCGGCCCCGAGGTAGTGGGTGAAGCCGTCAAGGTGCTGGAGGCCGTGGGCAAGAAGTTCGGCCACAGCTTTACCTATGAGGACGTGCTGCTGGGCGGCTGCGCCACCGACGCGGTGGGGAAGAGCTACCCCGACGGCACCGCCGAGAAATGCAAGGCCTGCGACGCCGTGCTGCTGGGCGCGGTGGGCGGCCCCAAGTGGGGGAGTGACAAGCCCGCCGAGCAGCGGCCTGAGACCGCCCTGCTGGCCATCCGCAAGGATCTGGGCCTGTACGCCAACCTGCGCCCCGCCGCCTTGCGGCCCGCCATGGCCGACGCCTGCCCCCTGAAGAAGGAGACGGCCGAGAAGGGCATTGACCTGATGATGGTCCGTGAGCTCACCGGCGGCATCTACTTTGGCCAGCGGGAGAAGTACCAGACCGAGGATCGGGGCATGGAGGCCGCCGACCGGATGGCCTATTCCGAGAAGGAGATCGAGCGCATCGGCCGCCGGGCCTTTGAGCTGGCCCGCCTCCGCCGGAAGAAGGTGTCCTCCGTGGACAAGGCCAACGTGCTGGAGACCAGCCGTCTGTGGCGGTCCGTCATGCACCGTCTGGCGGAGGAGTATTCCGACGTTCAGTACGAGGACGTGCTGGTGGACAACTGCGCCATGCAGCTGGTCCGTGATCCCGGCCAGTTTGACGTGGTGGTCACCGAGAATATGTTCGGCGACATCCTGTCCGACGAGGCAAGCATGGTCACCGGCTCCATCGGCCTGCTGCCCTCCGCCTCCATCGGCGACACCGCTCCCGGCCTGTACGAGCCCATCCACGGCTCCGCCCCCGACATCGCGGGCCAGGACAAGGCCAACCCCATCGCCACTATCCTGTCGGTGGCCATGATGTTCCGCTACTCCTTCCACCTGGCTGCCGAGGCCGACGCGGTGGAGGCCGCCGTGGACGCTGTGCTGGCCGAGGGCTGGCGCACCGCCGACATCGCCGAGCCGGGGGTCACCCCCATCGGCACCAAGCAGATGGGCGATCTCATCTGCGCCAAGATTTAAGGAAAACAGGGAAGAGGCGGCAGTGCCGCCTCTTCTTTTTATCACGATATAAAAAGAGCCGTTCCCGTGGTGGGAACGGCTCTTTTCTGTCGTTGGATTACATATCGACGGTCAGGACCTTCTTCAGGCGGGCAAAGCGGGGCAGGGAGTGCTCCTTGGGGCCGTTGGCCTCGCCCTGGATGAGGGGCAGGACGTAGTCGATGAATTCCTGCTTCACGCCGTTGCCGGCCTCGTTGATCCACTCGCGGGGCACCTTCTTCTCGAAGTTGGCCACGATGTCCAGGGGCTGCAGCACGGTCTCGCACTTGTAGCCGCCATCGCGGGTGCACTGGAAGGCCACCATCTTGTCGGTGGTGCCGGCCACAGCGGCCTCCACGGCGGTCTTGCCGGCCAGGAAGGCCTCGTCGATGTCGGTCTTGGAGCCCACGTGAGAGCCGCAGCGCTGGAGCAGGGACAGCTCGATGCCGCGGACCTTGGCGCCGGTCTTGTTTTTGATAATGTCGGCCAGCTTGACGGCCAGGCCGCCCAGCTGAGCGTGACCGAAGCCGTCGGTGGCGGAGGTCTCAGCCTCGGACACGAAGCGGCCGTCGGCATAGTGGATGCCCTCGGACACGGCCACCATGCACTTGCCGGTCTTGTTGTAGATGTCGGTCACGTCCTTGACGAACTGATCCATGTCGAAGTCGGTCTCAGGCAGGTAGACCAGGTCGGGGCCGCAGCCGGTGAGGGAGGCCAGGGCGGCGGAGCCGGCCAGCCAGCCGGCGTGACGGCCCATGATCTCAATGACGGTGACCATGCCGGTATCATAGACGTGGGCGTCCTGCCACACCTCGGCGCAGGAGGTGGCGATATACTTGGCGGCGGAAGCGAAGCCGGGGCAGTGGTCGGTGCCGTTCAGGTCGTTGTCGATGGTCTTGGGCACGCCCATGATGCGGCACTCATAGCCCACCTTCTGCATATACTTG
>NZ_CAJFGT010000041.1:0-23155 GCF_904377885.1 Flavonifractor sp. An112
AATTCCCTGGGCCTCCAGCAGGGGCCGCAGGCGGGTGTACAGATCCCAGGTAAACTCGCATTCCCTGTAGCTTCCGTCCGGGGAACCGTTGGCGCACCCCGGTCCGTGGCCCGGGTCCAGGCATACAATAGGCTTGCTCAAAGGCTTGTCCTCCTTGTCAGGCGGCGTCTCCGCCGGTTCTTTCTTCACATATACGATGATGTAATTATGGCATTTCCGGCCATCCCCCTTGATGGTCTGGCCGTCAAACCAGCACTGGGCAGACCCGCCGCCATCTCCCATGACGAAGGAGGTGCAGCCGTCGGCAGCCATGTCGTCCCGCAGCGCCTCCGGGGTGCGGGCATCCGCCGTGCCGTCCTGGGAGGCGTACAGCCGCAGATAGCCGGGCTTTGTGCCAATACCGGCCCTTCCCCGTTTTCCGCCCTGTCCCGCCTTATCATAGCTGGGCTTTTCCACAGGGCCATTGGGCCCGATCAGGCAGGTGGTGGACCAGAAGTTGCCCCTGGCGTCCCGGTCCAGGGTCAGCATGATATCGGGGCCGCTGTCCCAGGCATAGCCGTAGGAACTCCACGGCTTGGGGGAGATCCATACGCCGTCTGCCTTCAGCAGCGGGCAGGCGGAGCCATCCCGGTTCCACATACCGCCAGTGACCACATAGACTTTGCGGTCCGGCCGCCTGGCTTGAGCCATGGCGGCCACCTGTGAGATATTGTAGCGGAATTTGTTGACGAAGATCTCAATACAATCAATAGTCGTGATTGGAAGATCAGCAATCAATCTCACTGGTGATCACCTTCATAATTGTTCATGAGCCGCACCATGCCGTCATAGTCACCGGCTTCCCACAGCTTGCACAGGTCGGTATACAGCGCTTGCCGCCGCTGGTTCATGGCCGTCCACTCAGCGGCAAAGGGATCCTCCCCCACGCGCTCCTCATAGCCGTGCAGGACGGCAAAATCCGGGATGTACTTGGCGGGAATGCCGGTCACGGGATCCACGGCCTTGCCATGGCGGATGTTGCTGCGGATCTTGGCCGCCGCCACACCCAGGTCCGATACGCCGGTCTCCCGCTGGTCCATGGCCCCGCGGGCGTAGATGGCTACCACCAGTTCATTCAGGTTTGTTTTCATCCTCATTCTCCTTTCATTTCACGCCTTCCGCCGATCTCACGGTCAGCCGAAGAAGGTAATGGCGCCGTCAAAGGCCGTGACGCCGGTGAGCACCACATCTCCTGATTCGGCCTCAAACGCTACACTAGTACCTGCAACAGCCCAAGTGGCGCTCTTTAGCACGCCGGACACCTGTTGACTCAGCACATAGCCAAAGTTGTCTCCGCTCAGGCCGTGGCTGGAGGCGGCGATGTGGAGCACATTTCCGACCCACTGCCCGCTGGTGAAGGATACTGTCCTGGTCCCGCTCCGCAGCGCCTTCCCGATTGCCTCGTCGATCTGGGGGCCGGTAAAGGCGCCGTTATAGCCCTCTCCCATCTCGTTCACCCCCTCATGCAGAGATAGGTCTCCCCATCCGCAGTGAGATAGGAATCGCTCCCCACCGGAAGATAGCGGTGGTTGTCGTTCCAGCTGCCGTCCTCGCCTTGGGCATAGAGGGAGATGCGGTACTGCCCGTCTCCCCGGACCAGGAACTCATCATAGACCTCAAAGGTCCGCTGGACGCCCGCCGGGGTGGCGGAGAAGGACGCCACCAGCACGCCCTTCCCCACCCCGTAGTCCTCCCCCTCCTTGGTGGCCCGGCACTCAAAGGCCGCGCAGGCCCGGTCCGCCGTAAAGCGGACCGTAATAGCGTCAAAGCCCGGCTGTGCGGACAGCTTGTCCCGGCTGATGGAAAAGGTCAGCCCAGGCGCCCCCATCAGGCCACGCTCCAGGTGCCGGCGGCGTTGCGGACAAAGACCTTGACGATCTTCACGCCGTCGCCGGCGGAGGCAGTGGCCAGGTCGGTACCGGTGATGGTGACCTCAATGGGCGTGGTCTTGGGATAGTCACCATCAGAGCCGGAGGTGTTGACAGAGCCGCCGTCGGTGGGAATGACCGTACCCGCGTCCTGGGTGCTGGAGGTCTGGGGCACCACGCACACCTTGTACTCCTCAAAGTCCACATCCACGGTAAAGCTGATCTTGGCCTTGTCGAAGCCGCTGATCTTGGAGATCTTGGTCTTGTCGGGACCGGTGATGGTGACCGCAGGCACCGCCGTGTTGAGGGTGATGTCGTCGGACACCTCGGCGGACTCGTTGCCCACGTCGTCCCGCACCTTGATATGTACCGTTTTCAGTCCGTCGCCCGCCGTCAGCTCCACCGTCTTTTCCGCCGCAAAGGTCTCCCAACTGGCGGACACCTCATCGTCCACGCCGCTGATGCCCCAGATCTTCATTTGATACCCGGTGGTCGGCTCGTCCGATACCCCGATGGTCAGCTTGACCGTCGTTTTCGTGGCGTACAGCGCACCGTCGTTGATGCTGAGCGTCAGGCCGCTGGGCGCCAGGGTGTCCAGCGTCAGGTTGAAGTAGCTTGCCATTCTTCCATCTCCTTTTCATCTTTCAGTTCCAGATAAATGTATCCACCCGGCCTCTCATAGATGGACATTTCCCCAAGACAGGCCGTTTTGATACCCATACGGCCTACAAAGAGCCCCTCCACTTCCTTTTCACCGATTTTCATTGCCTCACCCCATGATCAGATAGAGGGTTTTGGACGATTTCTCCGGGAGGGCATCATACTCCTCACGGCTCAGTACCCGGATGGTATTGATCTCCTGGGATGATACATTGCCGGCCCCGCCGGAGGGCAGGGGCAGTTCTGACGGGAGATACTGATCCGTCTCCAGATCCCACAGCTGCCAGAAGCCGTCCCCACCCGGAACAGGCGGGTGGGCGTTGAGCTCCCGGATATTTGCCTCCGCCTGTGCGAATTCCGTAGGCAGTTCCGGCCACTTGGCGTTTCCGGACAGGCTCTCCGGCACAAAGACACGGATGATATTGGTGTGCCGCACCTTATCCCCCTGGGTGCCCCGCAGCTGGAGCATATAGAACCCGGACAGGGCCAGCATTTCAGCCGTCAGCGTAACGGACAACACCCTATCCCCCGGTGTCAGGCGGATCACATCCAGCTGCTCCCCAGCCTGCACCAGCAGGTCCCAGATCCAGCCCTCCGGAATCAGGCCCTCAACCCGCAGCTCACGGGTCAGGTTGTCGTATTGCCGGGCCAGCACCTGTCCCTCAGCCTGGATGGTCCAGTCCTGAAACAGTATCATCTCACTCCTCCTGACTGTCCACCGGATTCAAGATAGCAGAAGCCTCCTTTTCAGTAATTACCCCGTCCACAACGGCTCTGTGGATTCCTTCCGCAGTGACCCGGCCTCTTCGGTACAGGTCTGCCATAATTTCATACATCACTTGTCGCCTCCATAAAGTAAAACCAGCAATTTCTCGACATCCGTTTCTTTGCCCATCTTAACAGTGCAAGAACCGTCCTGATGTACAGTAATGTCACCAATCATGGAGAACTGGCTGTTGTCGTATTCCGCAGTAACCTTCCGAAAAGCTGGTTCTCCTGATTCATCAAGAACAGCATTACCAGATTCATCAAAAACCGGCACAGAACTCGTCTCCACAATGCTCCAAGCAACTCCGTCGTGAAAAAGGCCTTCTACTGTGGCATAATCTTCGACCATTGTGATGGATTTACTCTCTCTTCCACCCCATTCCCGATCTGATACCTTTCCTGCTATAGTGGCAGGATAAAGATGGCCCGCAACTTTGACCTCAGTCATGACTACCTCCTTATTCCAGATGAATATCTTTTATCAACGCGTAGGTCTTATCCCTGCTACCGTCAACTCCGGAACCTTGAAATTTTACTCCAAATTGAATTTCTTCAATTCCAGCTATTTCCGATATATCAAGAATAAATTCCCGTTCCGCCATTGCGCCAATATAGTTGACTTCCTGATATTTTGTTGTTCCATAGTTTGCGTAAGACGACGGTGGATAGTAGGCCATATTAAAAGCATAATTACCATTTCCCCAGCCTACGCGTGCATCTTGTGGAGTCCCAGCATCTACATACAGCAGCGAAAATACTAACTTACGATACCGGAGCATAGCTTCTTTGGGAAGCCTCACGCCGATATAAGTTGTCGCAGATCCATATTTGGAACGCATCTTAATTCCGTCGCCGGTGAAGGTGCAGTCATTGTCAATTACAACACTTGCCCCATTTTTTAACTCTGTATCTCCCACAGAATAAATTTGCAACGGATCTGGACCAAATGAGATCTCATAAATAGATGCGTTTATCTTCGTTTTCCCGCCAGCGATGTCATATATTGTTCCGGAGACCCTCGTCTTTCCACCGGAAACAGCGTAAATGGTTCCATCTATTTTTGTGCTTCCGGCCATATCATCACCTCATTCATATTGCCATGCGATAGCGCCATTTACAGACGGAGACGCCTCCGTATTGTGTAGACTTGATCCCCTCGCCATCAGTGTGGTGTATGATGTGTTTGCGGCAGCGACAGATTCCGCACGGTTAATGACATAACGCAGCGTATTGGCGGTAATCAAATTCGTGTTCGGGTTGAGGGATTGTGCCGTGCCCATTAGATTTGTAATGGGCCGGCTGGATACCGCACCTGCTCCGTTCCCAATCAGCGCTTCTCCGGATGGCAGTGTCTCTTTTCCTGTGCCTCCTCGCCCCACTGGGAAAGTTCCGCTGGAAATATCATCGGTAGTATGTTTATGTCTTGCCGCAGCCTTACCATCATTTAGGTTTTTGAGTTCCGTATCGATGATATCGGCATTCCCGTTCAGGGCGTCAATGTCCACATAATCCTCGTAGCCGGGCTTTTTCAGCTTATAATTGGTAGTTTCTGTCATGGTAAGCTGGCCTCCCTCGCATCTTTCCAAGTTTTCCGGGACAATTCTCTCCAGGTGTAGGACTTTAAGTCCCTCCACAGCCGGTATAAATACTCAAACACAAAGCTGAGATGCGCCGGCTTGATCTCATTGATGGCGGCGGTAAGGTCGTCAATGTTAGGCGGGATGCCCATCACAGAGACGAACTTGATCACAAAATAATACTCGTCACTGTGCTCCACCACCTCCACCTGTCCGTTTACAAAGGCCGCCGCCACCGCCTGGATCAGTTCCACCGTGGGCGTCCCCTGTCCACGCAGCTTGGAGATTACCCGGGTGCGCCGGAATGCCTCATCCTTGGACAGATCTATCGGGATACCGTAGGCCGTTTCCCACAGCTCCAGGCCCCATCCGCTGGCTGTCTGGGGCCACAGCTGCGCAAGGGTGAAGTCCAGATCCTGCCCCGCTCGTCGGCACATCTCACCCAGCACACGCTGGAGCTCCGTAAAAGGAATGCTGCGATACAGGGCCGGCAGCTGGAGCGCCAAATCATAGCGATCCATCAAGTGGTCACCTCCACCGTGCCCGCCGTTGGGGCCTCGTCCGGCTGGATCTCCACATCGGCCGTGCCTCCGTTGACCGTCAGGGTAGTGGCGTTCTCCACGCCCTCAATGGTGAGCAGCAGCGCCAGAATGCGGTTATAGATCACCGTATATGCCTTGTCCTCTCCCGGCCCGTAATAGATCACATCGTATTTGGAGCGGATCACATCAGTCAGGTAAGCCCCCAGCCGCTTTCCCAGCTCCGCCTTGACGGTCTCCGGCGTGGTAGCGGAGGAGATGACCACCACCGCCGTCACATCGATCTCAACGGCGGTGGGCGCCGACACCAGGGCTGTGGCCCCCACGGGCCGCTGGGCGTCAATCAGGGTCTGACAGGCGCTCACGATCTCCGGAGAGGCGGGATCCATGGTGGAATCCACCAGAGTCACCCCCACAGTGCCGGGGCCCTCCGCCAGCTCCACCACCTTGGCGTTCCCTACGCCCGGGACGCTCAGCGCCCACGCCCGGTACTGCCAGCCGTTGGCGCCGTTAATCGGCTTCTGCCGGCGCTCCTGGATGCGCTGGAGCAGAGCGGCGTCGCTCTCGGTGTCGGTGCCGCCGTCGGCCTGCTCATTGGTATAGGAGGCCAGGCCGGGCAGATTGACAAACATACTGACAATAGCGCCTGGGCCCACATTGTAGGCAGTCCCCTCCTGTACAGCCTCCAGGATTCCCGTTGCTGTCCCACCGGCCGGGAGCGTGACCTCATCTACCAGGGCAAACTGGAGTCCTGTGGCCGTCAGAAACAGCGTGCCCGCCGGGATCACTGTACCGGCCGTACCGGTTAGCGTGATGTCACACCGGGCGCGGGTCCCGGGCCGGCGGGTGATGTCAAAGTAGGCCTCTCCCACCAGATCGATATATCCACCGCTGGTTTCGTCCACAAAGAGCATGGACACCACGGCGGGAAGAGCCTGGTAAAACTCGCTGATCTGCCGTGCCGCCGCCCCCACAGTGGCGTCGGCATAACTGCCCGCCATGGAGGACAGGCCGGTCTCCTGGTCGATGTCGGCCAGCATCTCAGCCTTGATCTGCTCCTGGGTGCGGTCCTCAAACATAGAAATCCCCCTTTCCGTAGACCGTGGCGAGTTCCACCCTCATATGGAACGTGGAGCCATCAAAGGATGCCTCCGTCACGTCTACAGCGGTGATATAGGGAGATACCAGCAGGGCGTCCTGCAGGTATCGGGTGGCCTCGCTGATTTTGGTATCCGCCTGGTAGGGCTGGCCCACCAGGGCCTCCAGCTCGCAGCCGTAGGACCAGGAGAAGGCCGCCCATTGATAGCGGGCGGTGGAAACAGCCCGCCAGGCCCAGCTTTTCACCGCCTCCAGGCCGGTGACCACCACCGGCTGGCCGCTCTCCCATCGGGGCGTCCCGGCGTCATAGTCCATGGCCACGTCGGTGTAGAGGGGCAGATCCACACTCCCACCAGCCACCGGTGTGGAAAACATGGGGAAAAGCGTCATGGCGCCACCACCTTACAGAGGATGTAGTAGGTCTGCCGGTCCGTGGACAGCACCGCCACGCTGTCCCCCGCCTGTAAGGCATCCTTTTCCCGGCTCAGATCCCCCGGTTTGACCTCCGTGGTCACAGGGCCCATGGAGCCCGTGCCGGCCAGTGTGCCGGACAGGCCTGGATCATACCCGGCCAGCAGCGCCGCATTGATCCGCAGGGACTCCGCCCCTACGTCCAGCCCGTCCAACCGGACCCTCAGCGGAGCGGCGCTGACCACCTCCCCAATCAAAACCGGGGAGGGGTCGGCCACCTGTCTGGCAGCCGCCCCCATGCTCCGGGCGATCCGCCCGGCGTTTTCTTCAAATGTGTTCACTTGAGCTCACTCCCCGAGATGGTATCGTCCGCCAGATTGCGGAAATTCAGCTTGGCCTTGCAGTAATACTGGCCGTTCTTCCAGGTATGGGTGTCGCTCTCGATCCAGAACAGGCCGGTCACCCCGCTGCCGGTATCCCGCAGCTTGACGGCATTGCCGGAGATCAGCCGGATATCCCCCAGCGTCTCCACCGTCAGGTTCTGCTGGAGGCCGTGGTCCTCCAGCCAGGCCTTGGCCTCCGCCCCGGCATCCTCCCCGTCCTTTTGGATCAGGACGTGCTCCAACCGGCCGTTAAGGCCGATCGAGTCCTTGTCCTCCACCCGGCGTACCAGGGCGCCGGTATCGGTGCGGATGGCCACGCTGTTTTGCAGGTTGGAGATGTCCCATGTATTGGTGACCCCCATGGTGCTCTTGATGTCCAGTGTGGCGGCGCTGGGCTTCTCCAGCACCTCCAGCGCACCCGCACCGGTAAACCGGGCCAGATAGCGCTTCCCGTTTTTCTGGGCAGCCAGGGCATACAGGGACTTGATGATCTTGTCCAGCGCTATGCCAGGGAACTTGCGTGACACGGTCAACCCCGTCCTGGCCAGGCTTGCCACCGGGATGTTGTAGTCCCGACAGATAGCAGCCACGGCGGTCTCCGGCGCTGCGTTTGCAAATTGGTACCAGCCCTCATTTTTCACCAGGTACCGCCCCCGATCCAGGGCGGACAGATCCACCACAGAGGACTGGGAGCTGGTGGTGGCGGAGAGCAGCGGCCCGGCAAAGAGCTGGATCCCCTCCCGCCGGAAGATCAGCTGAGCGCCCTCTACCAGTTCCGGAGGGGCCACGCTGCCGTCTCTGGGCACCGCCAGTGAGGCCGACAGCTCCCGGGCGGTCTGGCTGTCCGATCCGCTCCAGGTGACGGTCTGGACCAGCTGCGTCACGTCTCTGGAGGTCCCGCTGGGGGCCGTCAGGACCAGCTCATAGTCCATACCGTCACCTCATAGCTGCCTGCTCTTTGGCAAGCTGCACCTTCCAGATTTTATCCTCCTTGCTGTAGACCGTCTTTGTGGCTTTGGCGGTCTTGACGCTGGCGCTCACCTGCATGGCCGCCGGCAGCTGGTCCTTGGGCGGGATGGTGAGCACCTGCCCGGGATAGATCAGATTGGGATTCTTGATGATCTTGCTGTTGGCGGCGGCCAGCCGGTAGGCCAGGCTGCTGTCCCCGTAAAATTTACGGCAGATCCCCGAGAGGGTGTCTCCCGCCTGGACGGTGTAGGTCCGGGTGGAGGCCGCGCCTGTACCGGCGTCCCTGGACGTCTGGGCATCGCCGCCGGAGATGGCCAGTACCGGCGTCTCCGGCGCCGTATACTGCCGCAGAGAGATGGAGGCATAGACATCGTTGGTGCCGTCCCGCTCGCCATAGGTCACGCTCTCCAGCAGCACCAGGGCATTGGTAGGCGTCCCCGACACGATCCAGCGCACCGGCTTGCGGCTGTCGCTCCACCGCTCCAGCTGCTCCAGGTACACATAGGGATTGGCCACGGCGCCGGGGTTGCAGAAGGAGTACAGCCTGGCCGGAAACAGCACTTCCGACAGGGTGCAGCTGCCCATCAGGCGGCCGCCGGGGAGGTTGATTTCCCCCAGCTGGTCCAGCTGGATGGTCTCCACCCGGCTGCCGTGGGTCCAGTCGTAAGAGGGCGGCGTCACCGGCAGGATCAGCTCCTTGCCGGCGGACGGCTCCAAAAAGGATATGATCCGTCTCATGACAACACCCCCGCCGCGAATTTCAGCTCGATCTGGTCCGCCAGCCGTTGAGCGATCTCCTCAGCAGACACCCCCGCGCCAAACTGGTTGCCGGTAATTGTGATGGAGATACTGCGGCCCGGCTTGCTGTCAGCCTCCCGAGCCTCCCGGGCGGTGAGCACCCGCTCGCCCTCATGGAGAAGGGCAGGAAAATCGTCGTAGGGCACACGGTCCAGGCCATAAGCGTTCTTCCTCCACCAGCCCCATGTTCCGCCGGGCAGGTCATCCTGTGTACTGGTCCCCTGCCCCTTGCTGAACTCCTGCTGGGTGTCATAATTGTTCCGCCAGCCATTCAGTGCTGCTGTATTCTCCCGGATCGCACCGATCAAATCCAGCTCGCTGTCATGAACAAGCTGATACGCTTCGCTGCTTTCATAGGCCGTAGTAGCCAAGGCCTCCGCCTCCATGCGGAGGTTGTCCATCTTGAGTCCGGCCTCCTGGCTGCCGTTTTCATAGTCGGCGGATGCCTTGATGAAGTCTCCTCGCATTTCTCTCAGCTCGGCTACTGTCTTATCATCAAAAAGGCCCGGTGTGGTCTCCTGCCCAAGCAGAACCGCGCTGAGTGCCTCGCGGGTATACTGATCGGACAGATTGTCCAAATAGGCCTGGTTTTGTCCGGCAATGGTGTTGAGGTTAGATACCGCCTCACCCAACAAGCCACCGTAGGCGTCGATCTCCTGCTGGAGACCGCTTGCCCGGGTCTCGTTGTACCCCTGGCCCCGGGCAGCATCGATCTCGGTCATGGCATCAGACAGGGTGGAGGTCAGGCCCTCAAAGGTCTGGGCCATGGTCTCCATGGCCCCGCCATACATGGACTCCATACCGGACTGGATAGTGTCCACGGCATCCTGCCCCATGATCTCACCCTTGGAAATCATGTCGTAGATTTCGCCCTGGCTCTTGCCGTAGGCCTCTGCCAGCATACCGATGACATTGACACCGCGCTCCTGGAGAATATTCAGGTACTCCAGACTGGCCTTGCCGGAACCCTGCATCCGGCTCATGGCCTGGGCCATCATGGTCATATCCTCGGCAGTGACACCGACGGCACTGCCGGCGTCGCCTATGGCTTCCATCAAGTCCAGCATCCGCTCCGGGCTATCCCCGAAGCCGGTGGCCAAAGCCCGGCTCATGTTGGTCAGATCGCTGTACTCCATAGGCGTAGCAGCCGCCATGACCCGCAGGTCGGATAAATACTTGCTGCCGGTTCCCTGGCCCAACAGGCGGTTAAAGGCGATCTCATCCAGCTCCCGCTGAGATGCAGTGGCAGATCCGCTGGTCAGGCTCTCCTGCTCCTGCTGCTGCCCCTGCTCATAAAGCTGCTGGTAATACTCTTTAAACGCATCGTCCTGCTGCTCATAAATCTGAGCACCTCCGCCGACCAGCCCCACCAGGCCGCCCAGAGCAGCACCAATTGCCGTTCCGACGCCAGGTGCTATCATAGATCCAATAGCCGCACCGCTGCCGGCGCCACCCAGGGCACTGGAAAACAGGCTTCCCACATCGCTGCCGAAGGTGGAGCCAACCAGGGTACCAGCCCACTGGCTGGCCACATCTCCCAACATGGACCAGGCTCCTGCCTGACCCAGAGCAGACAGGATGCCTTTCCCGCCTCCTGCACTGCCTGCCCGGTTGTCCGCCTTGCTGATTGCTCCGGTCGCAGCCTCCATATCACGGGTTGTCTGACGGACCTGACGGCCCACCAGGTCATACTGCTGGCGAATGTTCTCCAGGTTCTCCTCTGCCTTCTTCCAGTCCGCCTCAGCCGCCTGTCGTTCAGCCTCTGTGGCGCTGTCTCCCAGCTCTTCAAAGGCCTTCTGCGCCTGCTGGGCCTCCCGCTTTGCTCCTGTCAGGTCCACCCTCATCTGCACCCGGGTGGCATTCAGCCGGTCCAGTTCGCCCTGGAGGGCGGTGACATCGGAACGGAAGTTGGTCATGGAGTTCTTCATTCCAACGATAGCGGATGATAGATTATCTTTCACGCTCATAGCGATGCTGGCGTCTGTAGGCATTATGGTCCCTCCTCCCTCCGCCTCTCATAGTCGATCATCATGGCACAGATCACAGCACGCTCCCCGGGGGGAAGGCGGAAGAACGCCCCGGGGAAAATGCCGTGCCGGATCAGCAGCCGCTGAGCCGCTGCCAGCTCTGTGTCATGGGTTAGTTTTTTTCCAGGTCCTCCAGGGCGGCGCCCACGGCCATATCCTGCAGCACATCCGGCTCCTCCTCCAGGGTGATCACAGCGCCCGGACCATAACCGTTGAGCGTGTCGCACCGGCGCAGGATAGCCCGCACCTCGCCGGGTCTCAGCAGCTTTTTCAGTGCGTCCACCGGCGTGGGACATCCCATGTGATCCTGATACCATGCCTTGTCCTTGAAATTGGGGCTGACGCAGCTGGCCAGCATATAGTGGAGATCCGCGTCCTCCGTGCCCCGCAGGGCAGTCAGTTTGTTGTAGGGGATCTCCCTCAGGGTAATGGACAGGCCCAGGCGGGTTACCTGGACCACAGCCGTCTCAGGCTCCGTCACAGGGATATCCAGCAAAGACCGGGCGATAGATTTTTCCTTGCTCTCCATAGTTTCCTCCTCATTCCACCGGGATCACGTCCAGCAGCTCAAACCGGGTAAAGGTAAACGGCGCTGTGATCTTACCGGCTGTCGCTGCCTGCCAATCTGCCAGGGTCAGGTCGGTGAACTGCACACCGTAGTAGGCGATGCGCTCCGCGCCGGCGCTGTCCGGGTCTGCCAGCTTGGAGATGACCGTCATCTCGGGGATCTGGCCGTCCTGGATGGACTGCATCCGGATCAGCATCCCACTGTCCACCTTATAGAGCATCAAAGAGCCTGTGCCCTCACCTCCGGTAGCCTTGGTCTGGGTCATAAACTCGCCGCACAGAGCCAGCTTCTCGCTGTTGATGGCTACCTTACCCTGGCACCCATAGCACTCGGCCAGTCGGTCACCGTCCAGCCACACGGTCCCGTATGTACCATTGGGCACCCGCTTGGCCGTCATATTGGATCTTGCCATGATCGTTCCTCCTCACAGGTTATTGAACAGGACCTCGAAGTCCTCCATAGCGTCTACCAGGCGGCCGCCGCACCGGATAAATACCCAGGACCCGGTCTGATACTCCAGGACCTCCTTTCGGGTCATGCCGGAGGTATCCACCCCCTGACTGGTCAGCCACAGCAGCTGCCGCTCGTAGTCCACCTCGGCATAGCTCTCCCCAGCAGAGAGGACGCCAGCCCGCTCCAGGTAACGGAAATAGTCCGAAATCGCGGTGACCAGGATCTGCTTATTATCGTAGGTATTGGGATACCGGCCCAGATACTCATTCTCAATGGTGGTGCGCAGGTAGTAGGAGATCAGGTCCATCCCCTCCACGATTTTGATACGGCTCCAGTCCTCCTTTCCATTCTCAGGGATGGTGATCAGGGAATTGACTGCCCGGGCGATTTTGGCCTGGAGACCATCGTGGATCAGGATCAGCTTGCCAGCCTGGATGGCCGCCGTCTGCTCCTCTGTGGTGCGGGCAGTAACGGCGGTTAACTCGGGCAATGCAGCATAGGTGGCGCTCATACCCATAGGGATACCGGCCAGGATACCGGCCATTCTGGCGCAGTACTCCGCTGCCGTCACCCCGCCGGCTGCATTCATCATCCCGGTCTCGTCCAGCTCGATGATGCCCATATCGTCGCTTCCGGCAGTCTTCCATGGTTTCACCAGCTTAACAGGGCGGTAAATGGCCCGCTGGGCCTTAACCCACTCTGCAAGCACCTCCATCTCATCGTCGGTCACGTCGGGCGGACCCGCCAGATAATCGATAGAAAAGGCCTCGATGCTCTTGAGTCCGGCCTCCAGTGCGGTGGTGTCCTCGGTGCCGGGGGCGATGACCACCAGATACACCAGGCTGGGCACACCCCGGTCGCTGCCCTCAAAGGCCGTCATGACGTGCGCCTTATTATCACTGCCAAGGCCAGACGGGATCATGGCCGTGGACATCAGCTGATGGACACCCTGACTGGCGGCGTCCCGCACAAAAATAGCCACGTTGCCCTTTTTGCTCCGGTTGGCCACCTCTGCCGCCGCCTTTTCAAAGGCGATCTTCAACACGGGCAGGCCGTTTGTAGTTGCCATAATATCTCACCTCGTATATTAGATTGTCCGCTCGTCCGGGGACTGAGCGGAAAAAGTTCTGCTGTACTCGATATGCTCCATCTTTGGCACTGCGCTGCTCACAGGATCTGTCATGTCATCCGGATCATGATAGCCCGGCCGCTCATCCATCCAGGCGGCGGAGAATGTGACAAAGGCGCTGCCCATATCCATGCCATCCCCTTTTGCCGTCAGGGAGATCCACCGCTCTCCCACCTGTATAGATGGGGACGCGAAGGCCAGCAGCACTGCCTCCTGATCCTGTCTCAGCGCCTCGGTGGAGCTGATGTCATACGCATCTGTGGAGCAAAATAACTCCAGCTCGGCCTCCATCTCCCATTGGACCATTGAGATGTTGGCTGGCGTCATCTCGCTGGAGGTCAGGTGCAGGTAGCAGCTGGGCCGGTGGTGATCCACTGGGCAAAAATCCCGGTAGATCATCCGGTCCGGCCACAGCTTGGCGATCACATCCGCAATCGCATTGCAAACGTCAATGCTGGTTATCATGCTCTCCCCTCCAGTCTGGCTGCCACCTCAGCGGCCAGTGCCTGCAGCTGCTCCGCACCCATTCCGGAGAGCTGACTGCGGACCGATGCGTAAAAGTGCAGGCCAGGCACCGCCGGAACGTTGATCCGCGCCCGGTATTTGTACCCGTCCCGTTTCTGCTGGCTGGGCCGCCGGTGCTTGTGGCCGCCCTCAATGGCGTTGGTCACATAGCCCACGGCATATTTCTTGCCACCTGGGGTTGTCTTGTAGGTCTTGGCCTTGGGGCGGACCGCCACATAGCCGCTTTTGGAGCCGATATACCGTTCCTGCCACCCGCGAACCGTACCTGTTCCAGGGATCTCTCCCTGTACATTGGAAAGCATCTGCAAGCTCAATTCTTTCAGGACTTCACGCTTCATGGTGGGGAATTCGCGCTGCAAAGCATCCCAGTCGGCTAGGATCTTGTCCAGTCCATCCATCTGTACACTAGGCACTTCCAGGCCTCCTCTCACACATCCCGGCTGAACTCCATCTCATATTCATTCTTGTATGCGTCCAGCACATGGCACACCTGGACGTTGTACACAGCAGCTGCCGGTCCGGCCTGGACTGTCACCAGGTCGCCCTCCCGCAGTTGGATAGGCTTGGAGGTCACCAGCACCAGGCCGCGGCGGGCCTTGGCGAAGGTGTCCTCTTTTTCGTACTTCACATATTTTTCTGTAAGCACGCCCGGAAAGGTCACCGGGTCCGTCTCCACCTTCTGGGGCCTGTTTCCCTCACCCACCCTGGTGGTGTATCCCTGCGCAGTGCAGGTCACCGGTTCCACCAGGGCCGCTGCCACGTCCAGGTGGTTGCGGTCCCGGCGGGTGATGGAGGTGAGGAACAGGTGCTGCCCCTTCCACCGCAGGGCGTTGTGGAGGGTGAGGGGCTGGGTGCGCAGCACAATGGCGGCGTCCCTGGCCCCCACCCCCACCTTGCTGAAGAGGTTGGTCTTGGCGGTCTGCTCCACCTGACCCCAGGCCCGGCGGAGGGCCACCCACTCCCACAGCCCGGTGGAAGCCTCCCGCAGCTCCAGCACCTCCAGGTGCTGGTCCAGCTTGCCCGCTCCGATGTATGACATGGGTCAGGCCCCCTCTCTGGGCTCGGTCAGCTTGAGCTGGGTAATGAGCCGCCGGAAGGCGGGGTTATCCTGGATGGCCCCCGCCACCTCGGCGTCCCGCAGGTCGAAGTCCCGCAGCACCATGAAGTTGACCGCCAGGTCATACTGGGCCCGCCGGGGCGTGCCTTCCGGGGGCTGGGAGATCCCAGCCCCCTCCAGGTAGCCCACCGCAGCATCGTACAGGGTCTCCAGGGTGAGCAGCTCCTCCGCCGTCGGCTCCTCAATGCGGCAATAGGCCAGCAGCCCGGCCCGCCGCTCATCGGTCATGGACATAGTCACACCTCAGCAGGTGCCAGATACTGACCGTTCACAAAGCCAGTTACCCCATCCACGGTGGCGGGGTACCACACGCCGGTTCCATCAGTCACCCATTCCAGAGGCTCAATCTGGAGCTGCGTCCCCGCCGGGAGAACCTGGAGTACCAGCGCATGCATGCCGGGGCCCTTGCGCAGGTTCAAGCTGCTGCAAAACGCTACCCGGCACATCTGGACAGTACAAAAGGAATCCTCATCCGGCTGGGCTTCCGCTGCCGCTTTCTTGTTGACCTCAGCCTTGGGTTCCTCTTGTGCAGTTTCCTCCGCAGTCAGATCGGGCTGCACAACTTGCTCCAGAACCGGATTGACGGCCTCCTCTGCAACCTCACTAGCCACTTTCTTCTCGGTGCTCATGACAACCCCTCCTTAACCGGCCGCGGCGGCGGTGTCGATGTACCCGTTTACCCAGGCCTCAGTGTCCCAGGAGGTACAGTCGTCCCGCAGGCTGCCCCGCCAGATGGTCAGATCCTGCTCAAAGGCGTTGAGCTCGCCCACGGAAGCCACGTCGCTGACCTTGATGGTGAACTGGCGGCGGTCCCAGTAGGCGATGCCTTCCATCAGGTCACCCAGGATCATGGGGATCTTGGTGCCGGTGCTGGGCATGGTATCGTTGTCGTAGGTCTTGACCGGCAGGATATAGGGGCCAACACACAGCTGAAGCTGCTTGGGCTCAGCGGGATTGGGCGTCAACAGCTGCCGGCCGTTTGCGTCCTTCAGGGTGCCCAGCCAGAGCAGGCCGTCGTCGTTGGTGAGCAGCTTGCTGGTGGCCCGGAAGGTGGAGCCCAGGCCCACCCAGGCCTTCAGGATGCCGTCCAGGTCGGTGAGATCGGTGGAGGCATTGGTGGCCACGATGGTCATGATCTCCTTGTTGGCGGTGACCCGGGCCTCGTCCCCCAGCCACTCCTCGGCCACAGCGGCGATGTTGTTGTCGCTGTCCTCCATCAGCTCGTTGGTGACGGGCAGGTAGCCGCCCCGCTTCTCGATGTCATAGCTGACGGTGGTGAACTGAGGGGTGGCCGCCTTGCCGTACTTGGCCGCCTCGGCCACGGTGGCAAAGCCGGTGTGCTGGCCCCGCTTCTTCAGGGTACGGCGGCCGGACTTGGTGGTCACGGGGATCACCCGCACCTCGCTGAGCAGGCTCTCCTTGCTGTCCCGCAGGTTGATGATGCGGGTGACGATGTCCTGGGGCACGGTGTAGCCGCCGTCGGCATCCACGCCCTCCTGCATCATGTCTCCGGCGGCCTTGGCCACCCGGAAGCCGCTGCGGGCGGCGTCGGCAAAGCGCTTCACCGCCTTGGCGTAGCCGTCCTCCTGCCCCTCCCGCTCCAGGCCGGGATTGCCGGCGGGGGGCTCCTGGCCGGCGAACCGCTCCTGCTCCCGGAGCAGCTTCTCCACGCTCTCGATCTGGGCGTTATAGCCCTTGACCTCGGCCAGCTTGGCCTCATACTCCTCCATGTTCCCGGCATCCAGGGCGGCGTCCGCCGCCTCCAGCACCTGGTTGCGGGCATCCTTCAGGGTGTACAGCTTCTGCTTGTCAATTTTCATGTAGATTCCCTCCATATCCTCAAAATCTTGCTTTCTCCAATTCCAGCCGGGCCCTGGCCTGCTGGATCAATTGGGCTTTATCTGATTCCTGGGGCTGGCGCAGAGCCTTGACCACGCCGGCCTTCCGCTGGGCAGGTACCGCCACAAAGGACCACTCATAGGCGTCGGCAGGCTCCTCCAGGTTGAAGAAGCACAGCTGCCCGTCATAGACCTGTCCCCGCCGGTGGCCGCAGCTGCCCGCCACGCTCCCGCAGATGGAGCAGGTGGAGCGATTCACGGCGCAGCCCACGCTGATCTCCTTCTTGATGCCGCCCTCGATCTCAGCGATCAGGTCCCGATTGGCCTCGGTGCGCACCATGTAGGCATAGCCCTTCAGCCAGCAGGCGGAGTCCCCCGCCTCTGTGGTCTGACCGGGCTCCTCCACCACCTCGGTCCGGTAGAGCCGGGCGGTCTGCCCCTGGGCCGACCATTGATGGTCAAAGATGCCGCTTTTGCCCACGAAGAGCCTGGCCAACTCCACCAGGCTGGCCCGGGGGAACCGCTCATAGTCCCGGTCCACCTCGTTGTCGCACAGCCGCACCGCAAAGGTGTAGATCTGATCCTCCGTCAGCTGAGCCTTGGCCAAAGCGTTGATGGCATCCAGATCCGACGGGGTCAGCGGCGTTTTCACAATGGTTTCCATCTCATTCTCCTTCCGGGGCCTGTCCGCCCAAGGCCCGAATGATACTCAGTGCATCCCAGTTTGCCAGAGGGCCATAGTTCCAGCTGGCATACCGGCTGTCCCCACCGGGCACGTCCGGCAGATCTTCCAGGGCACGGATGTCATTGACGCTGTATACGCCTGCCTCCCGCATCCCCTTGTACAGCGCGGTCTGGGCCGCCGTGTCGCCCCGCAGCAGACCCTTCAGCTCCCGCCGGATGCGCAGCCCGTCGGCCCGCTCCCGGGGAAGCAGCAGCTTGTAGCTGTCCTCCTGCTCCCGCTGGATGACCAGGGGCTGGAGGGTGAAGCGGGTGAACTCAATGGCATTCTGTTCGTTGGAGGAATAGGCCTGCTTGCCGGCATACACCATGTGCAGGGGCGTACCGAAGAACCTGCACACATCGGCCACCCGGATGTCCTCGCTCTCCACGAACTGGGCGTCGGAGTTGCTGACGGAAAGGGCCTGATACTTGAGCCCGTTGTCCATAACGGCTACCCGGAACCCATTGCCCGGACCGTTGTGGATCTTCTCCCACTCCCGGCGGATGAGTTCCTTTTTTCCGATTTTCTCGGTGGAGCCGTCGCTCCTTGTGACCGTCACTTCTCCGCCGATATCGGTATCGGTGGTCAGCACGCCGGAGGGCCGCCCTCCGTTGCGGTACATGGCCATCTGATATTCCTGGGCCGCCAGGCCGGTCTGGATAGTCAGGGCCGCCCTGTGCAGGATGGAGATGCCCTCGATGCCGTCCAGGGAGTAGGCCTTGTAGTGGAGCACATCGGCGGGCGACAGGCGGAACATCTGCCCGGTCCTGGGGTTGGTGTAGATGTACCAGAGGGAGCTGTCCAGAGCCACGTATGGGGTCACATGGTCGGGCTGCAGGGGAATCAGCTCCACCGGGTACCCCGTTCTGTTGTCGCGGTTGATCCAGGCATAGGCGTTGCCCCGCAGGTCCAAATTGACCTGCATCAGCCGCTCATAGTCGAATCGGGTCATGGCCTCATTGGGCCGTCCCCACAGCACCCCCGCCAGCCGGTGGTCCCGCAGGCGCTCCTTGGTGGACTCCCGCATGAGATAGACCGGCAGGGCCGCAATGGTGCAGCTGCGCACCTCCACGCACCGGTTCACCGTGGACAGCTTCATGGCCCGGTCCCGGCTCAGGCTGATGTTCTCCACGTCCAGGAAGCCGTCCGGCCCGTAGACTGCGGAGGATGTCAGCACGCCGCCCAGAGCGGCGCCGGGGCCGCTTGCCGCCTTACGAATACCGCGCAGGATGCTCACTTGCCCTCACCTCCTCCGATGGTCGCCAGGATGCCGCCAAGGATGGCCAGGACGCCCCCCGTGATCCATCCGGCGGGGGGATAGATGAGGGCCGCCCCCACAGTGAGGGCAATCGCCCCGCCGCACAGCAGCGCCCCGGCCCCCCATTTCTCCCAGGCCCCGGCTGCCAGCGCCAGGATACCGGGACGGTCTCTCTGCTTGATCTCGTTTGGTTCCATAGCTCCTCCTCAGAACGTGAAATTGCCCCGATCCAGGGCGGTGTTCAGATCCGTTACGTTCCGTTTCACCAGCACCCGGGCCAGCGCGTTCATAGCTGCGGCCACCGGGTCGATGCGCTCGGTGTCGTCCTTGTGGCGCTTGGACAACTTCAGGTCTCCGTAGTTGTTTTGGATCTCGATGGCGTTCTGGAGGCACCACAGCACCAGCGGGCTCTCCTCCAGCACCACCCGGTCCTGGAGGAGCAGCTCCCGGAAGGTCTTCACCGCCAGGTTCTGCCCGGCGCAAGTCTGGGCTACCTCCACGCAGAAGTCCTCCCGGTTCCGGTCCTCATTCATGCGGATGGCCAGGTCGGTGGCGTTGTGGCCATCGTAGTCCACCTCGTCCACCTTCCAGCCGTGGTCCCGCTCGCCCTGGCAGATCCAGTTGTACACATAGCTGTTGTCGGTCACATCGCCGGGGGTCAGGGTGCAGTAGCCGCCCTGGGCCCAGAACTTATAGGGCACCCGGTCGGTCTTCTCATGGCGGTCTGCCCCGTTCTCCGGTATGAAGCCGTGCATTTTGATGCCGATGCGCCCGTCCGGCAGGTCGAACACCGCCGCCGCGCCGGACAGGTCAATCCGCTTGCCCAGGTCAAACCCACAGTGACAGCGGAGACCGTCGGTGAGGGCGGCAAACTCCGCCCGGGGCACCATGGCCTTCCTGGCCTTGGCCATACAGTTCTCATCCAGGTAGTGGTTGACGCTGCCCACCTGCCACAGGCACATCCGGCGGGTGAGAAACTTGCGGATCTTGTTGGGATCGTTGGACGCATAGGCCGCATTGTGCTCGTCCCGGATCTGCTTGAGCAGGATCTCACTGTACGGGCTGGGATACCGCAGACAGGGGTTTGGCTTGACCCAGGCCCCCTCATTGTGGGGGTTGTCCCCCTCGTCCAGCTCCCGGATCATGACAAAGTAGCTCTCGTCGATGACCGTGGGGTCCTCCAGCACCCGCTTGGCGTACAGTTCCTCCTCATAGCAAGGCTTGCTGCCGGCATCGTCGCCGGCAGTGGTAATCACGTCCAGCAGGGACTGGGCCCGCTTGCCGAAGGAGTTGGTACCCAGATCGTAGATCTCTGAATTGGGGTGGGCATGGTACTCATCCACCACGAAGTAGGTGGGAGCGCCGCTGTCCTTGTTCTTGGTGTCCTTGGACAGCGCCCGCATAAAGCCGCCCCTGGTGCGGTGGACGATGGGATTGGACCGGGGAATGAGCAGCCGCTTGGCGATGTTGGGGCTGGCAAGGGCGATCTTCTTGGCGTCGCCCAGCACCCGCATGGCCTGGCCCCGGTCCACGGCGGCGCACTCCACCTCAGGCTCCTGCTCGAACCTGGCCAACTCAGGATGATAAGGCGGATAGATGGCATCGCCGCACATATGGTATAGACCCTGACAGGACTTCTCGCTGGACTTGTAGTTGCCCCGGGCCCGCTTGTTGTAGGTGTGGGTAAACCGCCGGGCGCCGGTGTCCTTATGGGCCCAGCCGTAGGTACAGCCCAGGTCAAACACCTGCCAGGGCTCCAGCCGGATGGGCTTACCGGCGTCCACGCCACGCACCTGGATGCACTGGCCGAACCACCGGATGATCCGGTCGGCCCGGCTAGAGTCGAATACATAGGGGAAGTCCTCTGTCCCCTGGCGCTTCAGGTCGTCCAGGTGTCGCTGGCAGGCCAGGATCTCATACTTGCAGCACTGATCCCGGAGGCGGCCCTGGGTTACCTGCTTGGCGTAGACCGAGACGGCGTGATGGAGGCCGGACTGCCATCTAATCCCCAAACAGATCACCATCCGGATCGGCCCGGGCCTCAGCGGCTGCCTGGGCCCGTTTCTGGGCCAGCCGTACCCGGCCGGAGGGGGTGAGCCCCAGCTTCTCCGCGTACTGGAGGATGTTCCGCTCCAGGGACTGCATCTTACCGCTCACCGCGTCCAGCTTGGCCACAGCGTCAGACGCCGCTTCCGGATTCTCCCCGGCACTCTTCAGCGCCTTGGTCACCTGGGCCAATACCTTGCACTGCTGCTCATACCGGGCCAGCATGACGCAGTAGACACCCAGGGCGTCACTGTCCAGGTCGTCCAGGATGACTAGACCCTCCATCCGCTCCAGCACCTTCCGCCAGTAGCGGGAAGCGGCAGCGTTTTTGGTCATGATGGCCGGTTTCTCCATCCGGCTCTCCCGGCCCCGATCGGGGATCACCCCCTCCTCGGCCTGCTCCCGGAGCTGCCGCTCCTCCTCGGTCAGATTTTTGCTCATGTTGTCCAGCGCCTTGGACGGCGTCGGCATGATGCTCACCTCCTGTCCCCTGCCTACCGGGGCCGAAACCCTGATGGGGGAGATTTTCTCACATTCGAGAGGCCGCGGGGTCTTACACACCCCCGCCAGAAACTTTTTCAGGGCGGGGGGAGGGTGGGCAAGCCGTAGGCTTGCTCCCGGGCGCACCCGCGCGGACACACACGCCCGCGCTCAGGCGCGGACGTAGCTTCCCGCAGGATCTGCCTCTCAGTTTCGGCGGCTGTTTCGACGCTCTTCCGCCAGCTCCCGGGCGGTCTTCTGGTCGTGATGATGCTTGCACAGGCTCTGGAGATTGGACCGGTCGATGAACCTGGCCCAGTCCCCACAGTGGGGCTCCACGTGATCCACCACCGTGGCCCGGGTACGGATACCACGCTTGGCACACTCCCGGCACCAGGGCTCGGCCAGGAGCTGGGTGGGCCGCAGGTCGTCGGTCCAGACGGACAGACTGTACCAGCCGTGCCACTCCGCCGAGGCTTTCCTGGCCGCCGGTTTGGGCTTGTGCTTGGGGCAGTAACCCTCCCGGGTGAGGGCGGAGCACCCCGGGTGCCTGCATGGTCGGAGCGGCTTCATGGCCACGGGCTATCACCTCCGGGCAAAACAAAAAGCCGGCACCGACGCTCCCTCACCTGGGAAGTCATCGGCACCGGCTTACAACGAAGCACTGGCCACAGTCGATATTCACGATGTACTCTGCCTTGCAGTTCCTGCACCAGAGGATCAGGCCCTTGGCCTGGGTCTCCGGGTCGGCCTTCTGGTTGGTGGTCTGCTTGCAGTTGGGACAGACGTATCGTCCGTTCCTTGTAGATAGTTTACCACACTCATGCTCTATTTTCAACTTTTTCACTCACTTTCTATGGGCTTTTTTACTTGTTACACCTGGTTTCCAGACCGAATAAAGACGCGAGGGCTATCTGGTTGTCGCTTGCGCGGTGGCCTGGTTCCTTTTCTCTCCTTTCTCACTGGCAAATAGTATTTGATATAGGTAAATACCCCGAACTCGTTCTCCACCGGCGGCGGCGAGCTGAGGATGATAGCGCCCGGCGGCGCCGCTACCGTGATGTTATCCTTGACGATTTCACTCTCCACTTTGGGCTTCTTCAACCCGATGGAGGACGCCCAGGTCCGTGCGCCGCTCTCCGGCTTGCCGCACTCCCGGGGCTCCTTGGTCAGGTACTTTGCCAGGGCCTCGTAGCCCCCCCACAGGTCCAGCGTCTCCAGCTCCACCTCTCCGTAAGGCCACAGGGAGCGGAGCACCTCCAGGTCCGCCCCGGTGCCGTTGAGGATCATATGGTGGTGGATCCGTCCGCCTTCGGCGCTGATCTGCTCGGTCACATAGATGTACTTGGTCTCCTGTTCCCTGGCTTTCCGGTGGGCCCGCAGCAGGCGAATCATTTTCTTCAGATATTTCCTGGCCTCTTCTCGATTTCTTGGCAGGTGATCGTCGTCATAAGTAAAAACCAGATGGAGATCCCGGTGTGTGAAGTTGGTGGCCAGCTCCACCTCCAGCTTCTGCCACGATCGCTTTAGGTTCATCCGTTCCTGGGCGGCGGAGGAGATCTCCCGCAGGGCCTGCCGCTCCCGGTCCGAGCTGCGTGGTGTTGGGATGGTGTAGCAGCCCACGATCACCAGCCGCCCGGCGGTAATGGTCTTAATCCGTTTGGCCATCACCGCACCTCTTTGAAACGATTGATATAGTGCGTCATCCAGACTTCCTTCGGCTGGCGCAGGGAGATCATTCGATCCCGTACCAGCTTGTCCATCACCCGACCGATGCTGGACTGGCCGTCCATCTGGGCCAACTTCTCCAGGTTGGCAGCAGTCTGGGCCGTCACTAACACAGATATTCGTCGCAAATTTTTGTTTTTCATTTTCCTTCT
>NZ_CAJFGT010000042.1:0-23116 GCF_904377885.1 Flavonifractor sp. An112
TACTCCAAGCTGCCCACCGAGCGGTTCCAGCATCAGTATTTTGACGACACCAACCTGATCAAGAACATGATCTTTGATCTGGATGTGCCCACCATCGGCGCCATCCCCGGCCCCGGCTTCCACTGGGATTCCGCCATGCTGTGTGACATCACCCTGTGCTCCGAGGACACCAAGATGGAGGTGCCTCACGCTCAGGGCGGCCTGGTGCCCGGCGACGGCATGGGCCTGATGTGCCAGCACTTCTTCGGCACCAAGCGGGGCAACTACTATATGATGACCTCCCGCCAGTTTACCGCCCAGCAGATGCTGGACTGGGGCATGGTCAACGAGGTGCTGCCCAAGGGTAAGGTGCTGGAGCGGGCCTGGGAAATCGCCCGGATGTGGAAGACCATGCCCTACGAGAATCGCACCATCATGTCCAACCTGGCCAAGCGTCCTCTGAAGAAACTGCTGGTGGAGGACCTGAAGCTGCACACCGTGTCTGAGCAGTATGGTTCTCTGCTGCGGGTGGCCGCCGGGGAGCTGGGCGACGAGAATTCCGCCCAGCAGGATGAGAAGTACATCAGCCGCGTGAACGACTGGCGTTACGCCACCCACGACATGGAGCAGCCCCAGACCGCCGAGAGCTGGCGCACCATGCCCCAGAAGGCCAACCAGTGGTGGCAGAAGGTCAAGGCTGGAGAGATCGAGAATCCCTTCGTCTTTGAGCACAGCAACGAGCCGGAAGGCTACGAATTTTAATCCAACAGGGAAGAAGGGGCCGTATCCGGCCTCTTTTTCCCATACCTGTTTCCTAAACCGTGCCGGATGCCGGCGCGGAACCATGAAAAAGGAGTGGAACTGAAATGGCAAAGACCATCATTACCGCTGCGCTGACCGGCGCGGTCACCCCCGCGGGTTACAAGATCCCCGAGACCCCCCAGCAGATCGCCGACGAGGCCTATGACGCCTGGAAGCTGGGCGCCGCTGTGGTCCACCTGCATATGCGTGCCGACGACGGCCTGGGCGCTATGGACAAGGAGAAGTTCCGTGAGACCATCCGCCTGATCCGCAGCCACAAGAACTGTGACGTCATCATCAACTGCACCTCTTCCGGCGCTTCTCCCCAGCATCCTGCCACCGATGAGGAGCGTATGGCTCACCACAAGGAGCTGCCCGGTATTGAGATGGGCTCCTACGACGCTGGTTCCTTCAACTGGATGCCCGGCGGTGTGTTCATCAACTCCCCCCAGTTCCTCCAGCAGCTGGGCGACCTGTACATGGAGAAGGGCACCAAGCCGGAGATCGAGATCTTTGACGCCGGTATGCTGGGTGTTACCGACTACTTTGTGAAGAAGGGCCACCTGCCCACTCCCTGCCACTATCAGTTCTGCCTGGGCGTGCTGGGCGGTATGCCTGCCACCGTGGAGAACCTGCTCTATCTGGTAAATCACATCCCCGCCGGTTCCACCTGGTCTGCTTTCGGCGTGGGCAAGGGTCACCTGCCCATCATGTTCGCGGCCCTGGCCCTGGGCGGCCACATCCGTGTGGGCATGGAGGACAATGTGGTCTTTGGCGTGGACGAGAACGGCAAGAAGATCATGGCCACCAACCATATGCTGGTGGAGCGTGCCGTGGCCGCTGTCAAGGCTTTCGGCAATACCCCCGCTACCCCCGCCGAGGCCCGCCAGATCCTGGGCATCCCCGCCTTTGACGGCGAGAAGGTCCGCGCCGCTCTGGGGATCGACTGATATGAAGATCCAGAGCGTACTGGGCCCGGTGGACACGTCGGAACTGGGCCAGGTGCTGATGCACGAGCATCTGACCTGTGCCGACTGGTCCATGCGGATGAACTTCGGTTCCCGCTTCTATGAAGCGGACAAGGTGACCGAGATGTCCTGCGGAATGCTGGGCAAGGCAGCACAGCAGGGTGTGGCCACCGTGGTGGACGGCACGCCTGTAAACCTGGGCCGTGACATTCACTTGATACGGGATGTGGCCCGCCGTACAGGACTGAACATCATCGCCTCCACCGGCTTCTACTATCAGGAGGAGCCCTGGCTGGGCTTCCGGGATGAGGAGCAGATCTACGACCTGCTGATGGGCGACTGCACCGACGGTATTCAGGGTACCGACAGCAAGCCGGGCATCCTGAAGGCGGGCGTGGCCCGGGCCGGGGTGACGCCTCTGCTCCACAAGGTACTCCACGCCACCGGCCGTGTGGCCGCCGAGACCGGGCTGCCCATCTTCTGCCACCATGATCCCTCTGTCCACAGCGGCGGGGAGATTCTGGACCTGTTCGAGAGCTGCGGCGTGCCCGCAAACCGGGTGATCCTGGGTCACAGCGGCGACACCACCGAGCTGGAATACCTCACCGCCATGCTGGAGCGGGGCTGCTGGCTGGGCATGGACCGCTTCGGCTTCTGCGACCGGGACCTGGGGCTGGAGCCCCGGGTGGACACCATTGCCCGGCTGTGCGAAATGGGCTGGGGGAACAAACTGCTCCTCAGCCACGATCTGGCCGCCTATCTGGCCTTCTGGGACAGCTGGGAGACCACCAAAAACAGCGATTACCTCCATCTGGAGGAGGACTTCACCTTCATCCACCGTCGGGTACTGCCCGCTCTGCGGGAGCGGGGCCTGGAGCCCGCCGTGGTGGACGGCCTGCTGACGGCCAATCCCAGAACCTTCTTTGAAGGAACTTCCAGTCACTAATGATTGTTCCTTATTTTCCCCCTTACTAAATCCTTTCCCTCATCAGGCAGGCACGGGACCGGAGCCACGGTCCCGTGCCTGCCGCTTTTTTGCGGATAAAAGTACCAAACGCTCAAGGACGGGAGGGGTCCAATCTGTCTTTTTGTGTGAACCGATGGTTGAAACGTACGGTTTTCTAATGTATACTAAAGGTCAGAGAATATGGCCCTTCGGGCCCACAGAATGGAAAGGTGAATCGAATGGAACAGTCAAAGGTCCACGCACTGGCTGTCACAGCCGCCCGTGCCCGCCTGCTGGCGATGGACATGGTGCACGATGCGGCTTCCGGCCACATCGGCGGCTCCCTGTCCTCCATGGACATCATTACCACCCTGTACGGTCATGTGATGCGGGTAGATCCCGCCAATCCCCGGGACCCTGACCGGGACCGTTTCGTGCTGTCCAAGGGACACTGTACCCCCGCACTCTATCCCAATCTGGCTCTGAAGGGCTTTTTCCCCGTGGAGGATCTGAAACTTTTCCGCTCCATCAAGGGCGAGATGTCCGGTCATGCCGAAATGCATCACATTAAGGGCGTGGATATGTCCACCGGCTCTTTGGGTCAGGGCATCTCCGCCGCTGTGGGGATGGCTCTGGCGGGTAAGGCCGATCAGAAGGACTATCGTGTGTATGCTCTGCTGGGCGACGGCGAGATCGAGGAAGGCCAGGTGTGGGAGGCCGCCATGTCTGCGGCCAAGTACCACCTGGACAACCTGTGCGCCATTGTGGACGTCAACGGCCTGCAGATCGACGGACCCACGGCTGAGGTCATGCCCTCCGAGCCCCTGGACAAGAAGTTTGAGGCCTTCAACTGGAATGTGATCCATGTGGACGGCCACGACTTCAACGCCCTGGAAGAGGCGTTTAACGCCGCTGCTGCCTGCAAGGGCAAGCCCACCGTGCTGCTGGCCAAGACCATCAAGGGCAAGGGCGTCTCCTTCATGGAGGGAGACTACGGCTGGCATGGCAAGGCGCCCAATGATGAGCAGTATGAAAAGGCCCATGCGGAGCTGGCTGCGACGCTGGCGGAACTGGAGGGAAAGTAAGCCATGAGTGAGAAGATCGCTACCCGCGTGGCATATGGTAAGGCCCTGGCCGAGCTGGCCGACCAGTATCCCGACCTGGTGGTGCTGGACGCCGACCTGTCCGGCTCTACTCAGAGCGCCTTTTTTGCCAAGGCCCACCCTGAGCGTTTTTACAACATGGGTATTGCTGAGGCCAACATGACCGGCGTGGCCGCCGGTTTGGCTACCTGCGGCAAAATGCCCTATACCCATACTTTTGCCATGTTCGCCACCGGTCGAGCCTATGAGCAGGTCCGTAACTCCGTGGCCTATCCCCGTCTCAACGTGAAGATCGTGGGTTCCCACGGCGGCCTGTCCGTGGGTGAGGACGGCGCCACCCATCAGTGCATCGAGGACTATGCCCTCATGCGTACCATCCCCAACATGATGGTGGTCTCTCCCTGCGACGGCCCCGAGATGCGTCTGGCGGTAAAGGCTCTGCTGGACTATGACGGACCGGCCTATCTGCGGCTGGGCCGCCTGGCGGTAGACAGCATCACTGATGAGGTGCCCGGCTACTCCTTCCAGCTGGGCAAGGGCTCTCTGCTGCGGGATGGCACCGACGTCACCGTCATTGCCACCGGCATGATGGTCCAGATGGCCTATGCTGCCGCTGAAAAGCTGGCGGAGGAGGGCATCTCCGTCCGGGTCATCGATATGCACACCATCAAGCCTCTGGACGGCGAGATCGTGCTGAAGGCTGCCCTGGAGACCCGCTGCATTGTCACCTCCGA
Organism: Flavonifractor sp. An112; assembly: GCF_904377885.1. Classification (NCBI taxonomy): domain Bacteria; kingdom Bacillati; phylum Bacillota; class Clostridia; order Eubacteriales; family Oscillospiraceae; genus Flavonifractor; species Flavonifractor sp. An112. The sequence goes on from NZ_CAJFGT010000042.1 coordinate 4,532, forward strand.
GGAGCACACCGTTCTCAACGGCCTGGGCTCCGCTGTGGCGGAATTCCTGGCCGAGCACTGCCCGGTGCCTGTGGTGCGCCATGGCGTCAACGATGAGTTCGGCCGCTCCGGCGCTGCCAAGGCGGTGCTGGAGGCCTACGGCCTCACCACCGAGGGCATCATCGAGAAGGTACGTCAGGCCCTGAAGCTGAAGAAATGAGTGACATCCGACTGATCTGCCTGGATATGGACGGCACCCTGCTGGACGACGACCACGCCACCGTGCCCCCCAGAAATGTGGCCGCTCTCCGGGCGGCGGCAGAGCGGGGGGCGGCGGTGACCATCGCCAGCGGTCGGGCCTGGTCCCTGCTGCGGGCGGTGGACGCCCAGATTGGCGTTACCCGGTACGCCGTGCTGTCCAACGGCGCGGCGGTGCTGGATGTGGCCACGGGGGAGTGGATTTACCGCCGGCCCATGGACCCGGCTGCCCGCCGTACCATCCTCACCCTGCTGCTGGATTGGGGCCTGCCTTTTGAGGTTTACTGCGAGGGAGAGAACTACATCCAGGCCGACCGTACCGAGCAGGTGGTGGGCAACGCCTTGTCTCCGGAGTTTGCCCAGGTGCTGCGGACCTGCTCCCACTTTCCGGAGGACCTGAACGCCGCCCTGGAGGGCAAGGCGGTGGAGAAGATCCACATCTTCCATGTGCCTCCAGAGCGCCGGCAGGAGCTGCTGGACGCGGTAGAGGCCTGCGGCCCCCTGGCGGTGACCACCTCCTTTGGGGAGAACATGGAGCTCACCGCCCCCGGTGTCAACAAGGGCTCGGCGGTACAGGCCCTGTGTGCCCGGCTGGGGTTGGGGCCTGACCAGGTGATGGCCTTCGGTGATGCCGGCAATGACCTGGAGCTGCTGGGCTGGGCTGGTTGGTCCTTTGCTATGGGCAATGCCAGCGACGAGGCCAAGGCTGTTGCACACTATACCACCGGCACCAACCGGGAGGGCGGCGTCGGTATGGCTGTGGAACAGTATCTGCTGAATGCATAATCAAACGGCGCATGACCATTGTCATGCGCCGTTTTTCCTCATAGTTGATTTTAGCGGGCGACGGAAGAGAAGTCGGGCTGCTGTTCCGGTTCGGTCTGACGGATTTTATGAAGGTATCGCAGCAGGAAGAACAGGGTGATAACCAGGCAGATTCCCTCGGAGAACAGGGGAGAGAGCCAGATGCCCGTATCGCCCAGCACTTTGGACAGGACCACCAGGCAGCCGGAGATGAGCACCAGGCCTCGGCCAAAGGAAATAGTGAGAGCAGGGAAGGGGTGCTCTATGGCGGTAAAGAAGCCGGAGATCAAGACGTTAAAGCCCATAAGCAGGAAGGCGGGAGCATAGAGCCGGAGCGCATTGACGGTGTATCCAAAGAGCGGATCGGCCGGCTCCAGAAAGAGGCCTACAATGGGACCGGCCAGCAGCTGGCAGATGATGAAGAAGCCTACTCCTGCCACTGCCACCAGCTTGATGCCGTAAGACAGGAATTTGTGGCACAGGGGCCGCTGTCCCGCGCCAAGATAGAAGCTGGACAGAGGCTGGACCCCGTGGGCAGTGCCGATCATGGTCATGAGCACCAGAGTGTTGACATAGCTGATGATGGTGTACGAGGTGAGGGCGGCCTCGCCGGACACCTGCAGGATAGTCTGATTGAACAGAAAAATGACCAGGCCGTTGGAGAACTCGCTGAGTCCGTCGGAGGTGCCCAGAGGAATGATCCGGCGGTAGGCCCCGAAGTCGGGCTTGAAACGGCCAAAGCGCAGAGGGTTGGGGTGGCGCACGAAGTAGATGACAAAGATCACAGTGGAGGTGACCTGAGACAAGCCGGTGGCCAGAGCCGCACCCCACACGCCCCAGTGGAAGTGCATCACAAACACATAGTCCAGCACCACATTCATAATGGCACAGGACAGTACGCCGATGGTGCTGACGTGGGGGGCGCCGTCTGCCTTCACCTGAACCTCAAGGTTGTAAGACACGGTAAAAAAGACGGAGAAGCAGGCGATAATACCTACATATTCCTTTACCAGCGGCAGCAGGTCCCCAGTGGCGCCCAGGAACAGAGCTACGCGCTCCAGGTTCAGCAGCACGACTGCCGTCAGGACCAGAGACAGAACAATGACCACTGCCAGGTTCTGATTGAAGTAGTTGCGGGCTTTCTCCTCATCTCCCTGTCCCAGCGCCAGGGACAGGACGGTGGAGGTGCCGGTGGCCAGCAGGATGCCGATGGTGAAGATGAGCGACACGAATGGCATGGACAGATTCACTGCCCCCAGAGCGTGGCTGCCCACGCCGTGAGCAACGAAAATGCCGTCCACCATGGTGTACAGGGAGAAGATCCACATAGAGACGATGGATGGAATGGTAAACTTGAAAAACTTGGCGACCAGATTCACGGGTAAAACCTCCTCTTACTGGGGATATGATAAACCCTCGTACCATCCGAAAGTCAAGAGAGGGAGGCAAAAAAGTTGAAAGAATTTTATCAGATCCATGAGTTGGCCAAATTATTCGACTTGTGTCCTGATACTCTGCGCTATTATGAGGAGAAGGGGCTGCTCCACCCGGTGCGGGGAGAGAACCGCTACCGGATGTACGGTATCCAGGATGTGTGTACTCTGAATATCATTCGCTCACTGCGGGAGCTGGATCTGCCCACCCGGGAGATTGGCGCTTATCTGAAGCGGCGGAGTGTGGGGGAGACCCTGGAACTGCTGGACCGGGAGGAGGCGCTGCTCAAGCGTCGGATGGAGGAATTGGAGGCCGCCCGGAAAGAGGCGACGGAACGGCGGGCGCGGCTGGAGCGCTACCGCACGGTGGAGGCCGGATATGTAGAGCTTGTCCGGGAGCCGGAGCGGCCCTACGTCTTTCTGGAAAAGGATTTTATTCTGGAGAAGGAAGTGGACTTCCAGCTCAAGCGGCTGGAGCAGCGGCATCAGGATTACATCCAGGTCATTGGCAGCCAATGTATGGGGGCCCAGGTGGACGAGGAAAGTCTGAAAAAAGGGATCTTCAATCATTTTTCTCGGGTCTTTTTCCTCACCAGCTCTGGACTGCCCTACGATGATATACTGCCCGGAGGTGAATATGCCCGGCTGTACTATCGGGGCGAATATGATCGGATGGAGGAGCATCTGGGAACGCTGCTGACGGGAATCCAGGAGGCTGGGCGGATACCAGAGGGGGCGCCACTGGAGCTCTACCGCATCGACGCCCATGACACCAACCGCCCGGAGGAGTATGTTACTGAACTTCAGGTGCGGGTCTGTGCCCTGTGACCCTGGATTTGATATGGTGCCTCAAGGCAGGACAAGAAACTTTTTACAGCAGCAGCACGTCTATGACATGACGGGACTCCCGTCAGATGCAGCATTTGGCAGGAGGAGATACACATGAAAAGAATTGGTACGACTGCTGTTGTTCTGACGCTTTTATCTGCAATGTGCCTGAGCGGCTGTTCACAGGCTCAGCCAGATGCCGTGGATACCAACAGTCCCAGCATTGAGACACCATCCCCCACTCCGTTGCAAAGTGAAGCGCCAGCCTCGCCGGAGCCAATGGATGAGATCTATCCCGTGAGTACCCAGGAGAAGGCAACTCAGATCCTGGAGCGGGCATATGAAGGATTTGTGCAGGAAGTGACCTTCCGCTTTACGCAGGAAGACCTGCCCTTTCAGGAGCGTTCCATTCTGCTCCAGAACGCGTCCAATGAGGTGTTGAGCGCCCGGCCGGAGCTGAAATATGCCTACGCCCTGGAATGTACGGAAGGAGTGGAGGGGACGGTCTGTAAGATTTCGTATATGCCGTATAAGCTGGGGTATCCGGACGGCGAACCGGAGGGAGCCGTAGAAATCAATACCCTTGCGGAATTGGTGAAGGCGGCGGACGCCGCTCTTAGTGAGGAAGAGATTCCTATTGTGATCCGGAACCCGGAACTGCTGGTAGATGATATGCAGCGGGCTCTGCAGTTGGCGGGGTATGGCTATATATTGTATACGCTCAACAGCGACGCCACGGCAATCCAAGCTTTTCCAAGCGATTCTGAAACGATTGAGCAGAGTGTTGAGAAGATACAGGAGATCCAGAGCATCGCAAAAGAGACTGCGGCGACAATTCTGACCGATACCATGGATGATGAGGAAAAGCTTAAGGCTATTTATCGCTTTATTGTGGGAAATACCACATATGACTACCGATATTATCAGAGCCTGGACACGCTGCCCTATGAATCCAGGACAGCTTTCGGACCATTGCAGAACGGAACGGCCATCTGCGGCGGGTTTTCCTGGGCGTTTCGTGTGCTTTGCGAAGAGGCCGGCATCCCCTGCTGGAACGTCACCGGTACCGGAGCAGGGGAGGAGCATATGTGGAATTGCGCTCTGCTGGATGGTGAATACCGCTACTTTGATACGACCTGGGACGCGGGACGCCCGGATGAGAGCCAGTGGAGGTATTTTGGCCGAACGGAAGAGGAAATCTCCCAGGATCATTTCTGGGGGATCGGCCAGAAGGAGCTGATACAGGGGCTGACCCAATCATAAGATTGGGACAAGGCTTTGCCGTATAGGGACAAACATTGTCGGAATACAGTGGGACCATGGAGGTGTGACAAATGATTCCTGCATGGATCCTGCTGCTGCTCAATCAGGTTTTCTTTACCCTTCGCCTGTCCGGCGGGGGAAACGGCTCCTTTCCCCGACCGCTGAAAGCGGAAGAGGAACGCCGGTATCTGGAACAGGCTGCTCAGGGCGATCTGGAGGCCCGCAACAAATTGATCGAGCACAATCTGCGCCTGGTGGCCCACATTGTTAATAACGGTTGAAGCAAACGACAAATCCGAGTGTAGCGGCGGTGCAAAGCTACTGTCAGGCTCAGTGCGAGTGGATGGCTATAACCGGCATTTGGACATCCTCTATGAGGCCAGTATCTTGTTGCCTGCATGATACAGAGCTGGAGATGCCCCCATGAATTTTATATGGACAAGCCCGAGAATCCATTGTGGGACAAGGGTTCTTGGCTTTGCTTGTGGAAAAGTTGCTTTGGCCCTTGTATCACACATCGCTCACTGCATCAATCATGGTATCACCTTTGCTTGAGCGATGAATTTCAAATCGAATATATCAGTATCATATTATTTGTTCAAGGAGAGCGTTTTGAATACGCTCTCCTTTTTTGATAGGGGGTGATCGTTATGGCTTCCGTGGAGCTTTCTTATTATTACGGTTATGAAGCAGAACAGTTTTCATTTTACCGTATCCCCAAGCTGCTCTTTACAGACAGCCGGTTTGCTGGCATATCGACAGATGCCAAGCTGCTCTACGGCATCCTGCTTGACCGCATGAGCCTGTCCATGAAGAACGGGTGGCACGACGAGCAAGGCCGGGTATATATCATATTTACCCTGGATGACGTTGCGGAGACGCTTGGGTACAAGACAGAGAAGGCAATCAAGCTGTTCAACGAATTGGACACCAAGAAAGGAGTTGGTCTGATTGAGCGGGTAAGGCAAGGTCAAGGACGGGCCTCCCTGATCTACGTCAAAAACTTCGCCGGAGAAAAACAGACTTCGGAAAGACCGAAATCAAGACCTCGGAAAAACAGAGGTCAAGACTTCGGATAATCGAAGGTCAAGACCTCGGAAAAACAGAAGTCAAGACTTCCGAAAAACAGAGGTCAAGACTTCGGAAAAACAGAAGTCAAGACCTCCGAAAAGCAGAACTCTAAACCTCGGGAAATCAGAGGTCAAGACCTCGGAAAAACCGAGGGTAATAAGACTGAGTATAGTGATACTGACTGGAGTAAAGAAAGAATACATACCGAAAAAAGAATAAGAGAGCCTGCCCTTCAAAAGGGCAAGCTGACAATCGAAACGGAGGTGTTATAAATGCACACAATCGCACTGGCCAATCAAAAAGGCGGCGTCGGCAAGACCACCACGGCAGCAAGTTTGGCCATTGGTCTTTCTCGGCAAGGTAAAAAAGTTCTTCTGGTTGACGCAGATGCTCAGGGTAATCTCACCCAACTTCTCGGTTGGGAGCAGCCGGACGAGCTGAACCCTACCCTGGCAACGGTCATGGGGAAGATCATCACCGATAAGCCCATTGAGCCGCACGATGGCATTCTGCACCATCAGGACGGCGTGGATCTGATGCCTGCCAACATAGAGCTGTCCGCCACCGAGGTAACGCTGGTCAACACAATGAGCCGGGAGACGGTCTTGCGGCAATATCTCTCTACCGTCCAGAGGGACTACGACTATGCCATCGTGGACTGTATGCCTTCCCTGGGGATGCTGACCATCAACGCACTGACAGCAGCCAACAGCGTTATCATCCCGGTACAGGCTCACTACCTGCCCGCCAAGGGCTTAGAGCAATTACTTAAAACCGTAATGCGGGTAAAGCGTCAGCTGAATCCCGGACTGGAGATCGGCGGCATCCTGATGACGATGGTTGACAGCCGCACCACTCTTTCCCGTGGCGTTATTGAGCAAATCCGGGTAGCCTATGGAGGCAGGGTGTTCCACAGCGAAATTCCCCGTTCTATCCGTGCCGCTGAGATCAGCTTGGAGCACAAAAACATCTTTGAACACGACAAGGAGGGACGGGTAGCAAGCGCATATGAATCTTTTACCAGGGAGGTGATGAACCTTGGCAGGCAACGTCAAAAACATGGGCCTGGCCTCACTCGATGATCTGTTCAAAAGTGAGCAGGAACGGCAGCAGGACACCCACGAGCGCATCCTGAACATACCCGTCGGTGAGATCTACCCCTATGCCAGACAGCCATACTCCATCAAGCGGCCCACGCCGGATCTGGTTCGGCTTATGGACAGCATCGAGCAGGTGGGGGTTGCGGAACCGCTAATCGTCCGCCCCCGGACGGAGGGCGGCTACGAGATTATCTCCGGCCATCGCCGTGACTATTGCGCCAGGACGGTGGGTCTGGAAAGCCTGCCGGTTATCATCCGGGAGTACACGGACGATGAGGCTGACATTCTGGTGGTGGACTATAACATCACCCGTGAGGACTTGCTGCCCAGTGAAAAGGCCAGGGCGTACAGCCTGAAGTTGGAGGCCATGAAGCGACAGGCCGGACGACCCTCAAAAGAAAATGGGGGCCAAGTTGGACTCCATTTTATCCGTGGAAAATCGAAGGATATTTTAGCTGAGCAAGTTGGCGAAAGCGCAACCCAAATACAGCGGTATGTAAATCTAACAAAGCTGATCCCTCCCCTGCTGGAGCAGGTGGACAACGGGATTTTGAAGGTCACGCCCGCAGCGGACTACATTTCCCATCTGAGCGAAAAAGAGCAAACTGCCCTGTTGGTCATCATGGAACGGGATGAGGTATCTCCCAGCCTGGGACAGGCCAAGCGTCTTAAGGAACTGAGTGAGGAGGGAAAGCTGGATGCCAATGTCATGGAGGTGCTTCTTCGGGAGGACAAGTCCCTGGCCCGGAAAGTGACCTTAAAAAATGATCGCCTGCAAAAATACTTCCCGCCCAGCTATACCCCCAAGCAGATGGAAGAAGTAATTATCCGGCTCCTGGATCAGTGGCAGAGAAAGAAAATGCGGGAACAGGAGCGATGATATGAACGAGATGGATCAGATTCTTATGCGGGAGCATCATTTAGAGAACGAAACCCTTTCCTTGAAGGCAAAGGGTTTATTCTCTATCATGCTGCTTCAGGAACCGACCTGGAATTTCACTGTCCGCAATTTGGCAGAACTGAGCCGGGATGGGATCGAGGCGGTTGGCAATGCCGTTCGTGAGCTGGAGAAAGCCGGCTATGTGGAGCGGCACCGGGAATACAGTCCGGAAGGGCATATCAGCGGAGTGCGTTATATACTGCACAGAACCCCATGTCAGGGAAAACCGGCACCGGAAAATCACCAGCCGGAAAACTAAATCAAGTTGTGATAAGCGGCTCGTAGGGCCGTTTTTTGTTGCCTAAAAGGAGGTCAAAATGAGCGGAGCACTACCGGAACAATGCTGTTCTATCCTGCCCAGCACCGGGGAACTGATTGTGATTAAGCGAGGCGAGCGTGGGTACTACCGCAGCGAGTGGAACACAGACAGTCGGGAGGGAAACAAAAACATTGCGGACTTCACCAACAGCCGCATGGGGATCACACTGGCGCAGCTGGAAGCCATGATCTGCGGCTCCATGTGCGGCTGGGATGTCCCCGGCGCACAGCCCCAGTTCTATCTCGACAGGGCATCCAAGGAAAAGAGCGTTGCCATCACCGGCCACATCAAACATCCCGTCTTGTCCACCTATTTCCCAGTGAAGGGGAAACTTCACACCTACCACATCATGGGGGCGGATGCCTATTACATCGACTTTTCCTCTATGCCCAAGATGATGATGGAAGAACGGCTGGGTTACACCTACCACCCCAACTTGGTCACAGGAGAGCTTATGATCCCCGTCTCTTATCAGCAAGGGCAAAACGGAAGCTATACCCTGTACCTGGGGAACGGCTCTTTCCATCATACCACGGAACAATATAAAGGCTACACGATGATGGCATCTGTGAGCATGGAAGATCGTGAAATTGCAGTGGGGTTCCACTCTCAGGATTCCCACCAGTATGCTGTTTGGGACTGGCAACCAAATCACAAGCCAAATCCTGCACATACGAGCTTTACAGAGTACGCAGAAGCCATGAAATGCTTTGAAACACACGTTACCATGCTTTACGCACTGCATCGCCATTTGCGGCGGGAAACTCATAAACAGAAAGATTCCACAGGAAGGGAGCGTTAAAGATGGCTGTCCCCGAAATGGCGGGGGATTACGAAATCCTCCAGTCCATCCGTTTGGGCGGGCGCATGATGCTTCTGGGCTACAATCCCAGGGACAAGGAAACGCCCTACATGACCTGTTATCAGCAATATAACCTGCTGGGTGAGAAAATCTTTCCCCAGGCTGTTGCCGGTGACAGTTATATCGAGATCATGCAAATTTTTCTGAATCGTTTGCAGGAGCAGCAAAAGGCGGTGGCGGAATTCCGGGAGAAGCGTGCTGTACCCATTGAGGTGCTAGGAGCCGAGCATTGTCGTGAGCGTGGCGAGAAAGAATCCCTGGAGGGCAAACTTGTGATTCTCAGACCGACCAGCTTGGCGGCTGAGTACCGCACGGCAGATTGCCAGCTTGGGTACGCAGTCGGCGGCTTTGGGTGCAGCTCAGGAGCAAGAGGCAGAGCCGTGTACTTTCAGGAGCTGTTTTCTGGTGAGCGGTGCCGGTGGGATGCCTCGGATGTCCTGGGGATTGCAGATCTCACCAAACTGCCCGATTGGGCGCAGGAAAAGATGAAGGAGCATGACCGCACCCCGCCGAAAAAAGCGAGAGGAGGGCATGAACGATGAGCCAGGAACCTATCAACATTGCGGGCGTATGCGCCTTTCCCAATCCGAATGGGGTACGGGATATGCGGTTTGTGGACTGCAACTACAACACGCTCTTTCGCCTGCCTAACCACAGCAGCATCATTATGACAAAGCCGGACGGCACTCAGATGAAGCAGCAGTGCTCCTACATCGATGACTACCACATCTACATAGGGCAGTGCGGCTTTCACATCATGGAGTTTGCGGAAATGGCGTGGCGCAACGGCTACACCTACCTGCCGGAGCATCCGAGAGAGCAGGACTGCTGCGACACCTACGCACTCTACCAGATCAAAGATGTCATCAAGACGGATTACTTCTGCTGCGCCTATGAACGGGCCAAGGGGCGAATCAGGCCCGCCGATTACCGCTGTGTGTATCGTGGCAACCTCGGCCCTGGAACCACGCTGGAGGATCTTCGCAAAAAGCACGGCATGGAGCACTGGCCCGGAGGCGGCACCCTCCGCGCTCTCTGCGACAGCGATATTCTGCTGGTCAATCAAAGTGGCAAGCAGGCCGCCTACTATGTGGAGGCCGAAAAATTCCAGGAGCTGCCCGACAGCTTTGCGGCGCAGCTTCCCCAGCAGAACAAGCCGGAAAAGAACAAGCACAAGCATGAATTTGAACGATAGGAGGAAACATGGCGAGCAAGCTGCAAATCGTCACGGAGTTCAGCCAGAAGAAAACCCTGGAACTGGCCTCTGTGCGTGGGAACTGGCAGCGGTACTTAAAAACTGCCGCCAGGATTTATAAATACCCCTTCCGGGATCAGCTTCTGATCCATGTCCAGCGGCCCGACGCCACCGCCTGTGCCACCATTGAGTTCTGGAACAGTCGGATGGATCGCTGGGTAAACCGGGGCAGCAGGGGCATTGCCCTGTTGGATGACTCCGGCCACAAGACCCGGCTCAAGTATGTCTTTAATGTATCAGACACGCACCCTGGACGTCACCGCCCCCAGGAGCCGCAGCTCTGGCAGATGGAACCCGCTTATGAGGAGGCTGTGCTGGAATCCATCAGCAACAGCTTTGAGGTGGAGCGAGAACCCGGCGTCTCTTTCGTGGAACAGATCTGTTCCATGAGCCAGGCGATTGCGGAGGACAATCTGACCGATTATCTGGAAGAACTGCGCAACACCAGGGAGGATAGCTTCCTGGAAGATTTGGATGACCTGAATCTCTCCGTGCGGCTGAAAACCCTGCTGGCAAACAGCCTTGCCTACACGGTGCTGACCCGTTGCGGCTATGACGCAGACCGCTACTTCGATGAGACGGATTTTGAATTCATCCACGATTTCTCTACCTATGAAACGGTATCTGTTCTGGGCAACGCCTCCAATTCCATCTCAAAAATGGTGCTGCTGGAGATTGGGCGCACCATTCAGCAGCAGGAGCGCACTGCAAAATTTGCCAAGCAGCGAAACCCTGTGTATGATAGAGCCACAGAGGAACAACCCAGGGCGGCACGAAAGGAGAATGAAATCTATGACCGAGGAACTGACCTACACACAGATCGGGGAGTACCTGTATCCCGACCTGACCTTGCCGGAGACGGAGGAAGCCCCGATGGGCAAGTACGGGATGCTACACAAGACGTACCTGAAGGAGAACAAGGCGATGCTGTACGACCGGCTGCTGCTGGCGGGCAAGCTGGACGGGCACCTGATGGACATCGACCGGAGGGCCACCGAGATGGTAGAGCAGCTGACGAGAGAGCTGGCACAGCAGAACCGGGTGGACGAGGAGATGAAGGCCACCAATCAGATGGCGTGGGTACAGGCCATGAACAACTTCAAGGCATCGGCGGAGGAAGTGGTACTCCGGCAGCTGATTTACAGCTAATCCCCCCAGCGGAACAAGTTCATAACGCACCTACGGAAGCGGAGAATGTATTGCCTACATCCTCCGCTTTTTTTGTTGGACAGCAAGCGGTTGACCAGTTCCTGCGCTACGGCGGCAATACGGATCAGCTGCGGATGAGGGTGATCCATCTGTTTCAGATGGACATTCCCCTGCCCCTTATGATCACCCGCCTCCAGGCCCTCTATCACGGCGGCAACGGCATCACCACGGAGCACGGCCCCATGGCCGCATGGTATGACGAGGACGGCATCCACCTTGCCAATGGAGATCGGGCCAGATATGAAGCCAACGCCCAGGTCATCCCCTGGGAGAGTGTGGCCCAGCGCATCGGAGAGCTGCTGGAGGCCGGTCAGTTTGCCAGCAACGTGGAGCTGTTGGAGGCCGACGGGTATGAGCGCAGCCTTTTGGCGGAAAGTCTGATTTATCTGTACCGTGACCTAAACCGGGAAGATCACCCGAATGATTTCCTTCCCTGCCTGACCGACGGAGCAAAATGGTTGGACCTTCCGAAAGATCAACCCCGCCTTTCCGACCTTCTGGCAGACCCGGACTTCCGAAAAACTCTGCTGAACGAATACCGGACATTTCTTGCCGCCTATCAGGAAGATCGCTCTATCATGCGCTTTCACTACCACGATTTTCGTGGTGTACTGAACCGCCTGGAGGAACTGGACTTGCCCCGCAAGACCTTCAGCACCACCTTGACGGAACTGCCCGCCATCATGCCCTTTATCACGGAGGACGAGATTGACGAGGCCCTTTCTGGCGGAAGCCACTTTGAGGGCGGGCCGAAGCGGATCTACGGCTTCTTTCAGGAGCCGCACGACACCAAGGAAAAGGCGGACTTCCTGCGGAAGGAGTACGGCACAGGTGGTCACTCCCACGCTCTGTCCAGGTCTGGATACAGCCACGAGGACTACGACAGCAAGGGTATCCGTTTCACCAAACGGAACTGCCCGGAAATTCAGCTTTCCTGGGTGAAAGTCGCCCAGCGTGTTGAGAATCTGGTGCGTAAGGATCTCTATCTCTCCCCGGAGGCCATGTGGGAGTATGAAGATGAACTTGCCAGCCAGGTTGTACCGGAGGGCCAGGAACCTGCCCCCATGCAGTACAACATCATCAAGGAACGATACCCCGACCATGTGGTGCTGTTTCAGGTGGGAGATTTCTATGAGCTGTATGGAGAGGATGCCAAGGCCCTTGCGCCGGAGCTGGGACTGACCCTGACCACCCGCCCCGTCCCTGGGGTTGGCCGAGTGGAAATGTGCGGCCTTCCCGCTCACCGGCTGGAGCACTACACCAACCGGATGCGGCGCAACCATGATGTCCTTGTTTCCTCCCTGCCCGCAGGGGCAACGGAGCGCCGTGAAACAGTCATGGAGCGGTTCAGCGGCCCCCGCCGGTATCAGATTCCCTTGGGCAGTACGGTCTACATCGGCACAAAACCCTATGAGATGCAGTCTCTTGGGGAAACTACCGTCACGCTTTACGACCCGGAATTTCCGCTGTTCACCCAAGAGTTCCCCCGTGCTGACTTTGATCGGAAACTGGAGGAAAATCCACTCAACGAACAATATTTCCTGCCTGATATGCCCCAGGAACAGGCACAGCCCACTGATACACGGGATTACAGCGGCAACTATCGCCTGCTTGACCGGCTGCGCACCGACTGTGAGTATTTTCTGGGAGAAGGCCATCGAAACGAGAAGCACCTATGGGCCGGAAATGTGTCCGCACAGATCCACAAAATGCGGGAGTTGTACGATGCTCTGCCCGAAAAACCGAACTGGCTCACCAGGGAGCAGATCGAGGATTACGCCGACCGCATGGCCGCCCGGTATCAGGTGGCTGTCTACCACCACTTTGAGAACGGCTTTGATGAGCGGTTGGATTATCAGACCCTGGAAGAAGCGGAGCGAGTGGCCCAGGGGTATGTGGACGGCACCATGGAGGATGATGGCTTTCGTTATGACGGTGCTGCTGTCTATGACCTGAAGGAGGAGCGTTACCTTCGCATTATCGGAGAGTACCCTGACCCGGCAGCACACGCTCAGGTCAGGGAAAACGCTTTGGAGCATCTAGTCCCGGAGCAGGGACAAGCGGAGCCGCTTCCCGACCTGGAAGCCGAGGTAAAGGCGTGGGAGGCGGAACAGGCCGCAAAAAAACAGGCCGTCATTGATACCCTCTCAGACAGGGAGAAAATTATCGTTCAGGCCATGGAAACCGCCGGTTTCCTGTTCACCCTATGGGAAGGAAGATCGGAGATCACATTTTCCGCAGGGGAATTTGGGTACCCATCAGTCTTTAAGACTTGGGATGAGGCGTATGAGTGGATCAACGAGGCGCAGCTGAAGGATACTCCCGGCCTTCGGGAACAGGTACAAGCTATCCTTCACCCGGCCCTGGATGAAAAGGGCCAGCTTTCCCAGGCGGCTCCTGCGGTTCAGCACGAATTGACCAATGAGGAATACGCCCAGGCCAACCTGATCCCCGGTGAAACTGAATTTGAGCAGGATGGGTGCAGATACCGGGTACACAGCGTAGATCTTGCCACCAATCAGGTGGAGTTGACCGACCTGACCTTTTCGCAGTCGGCGGGATTTCCCATCCTGCGAATGGAGTACATCGGCACTATCCGGGCCTACCTGGAAAATCCGGCCCCGCTGGAGCCGCCCAAGGAACCCAAAAAATCCCGTACCGCAGCACTTTCCAATGTCCTCTACCCGGAGCAAACAGACCGCCATGACCACCACATCACAGATGATGCCCTTGGGGTTGGGACACCCAGCCAACGCTACCAGAACAACATCGCCGCCATCCGGCTCTTGAAGCAGCTTGAGAGCGAGGAGCGGCTGGCCACACCGGAGGAGCAGGAGGTTCTTTCCCGGTATGTGGGATGGGGCGGACTGGCGGACTGCTTTGAAGAAACCAACCACAACTACCTGGAGCTGAAAAACCTGCTTTCCCCGGAGGAATACGAGGCAGCGAGAGAATCCACCCTGACCGCCTTCTACACGCCCCCGGTGGTCATCCGTTCCATGTATCAGGCCCTGGAGCAGATGGGATTTGAGACAGGAAACGTGTTGGAGCCGTCCTGCGGCACCGGCAACTTCCTGGGCATGATACCGGAGCGTATGTCTGGCTCCAGGCGCTATGCCGTTGAACTGGACGAGATCAGCGGACGGATTGCCCAGCAGCTCTACCAGACCGCCTCTGTAACCATCCAGGGCTACGAAAAGACCAACCTGCCGGACAGCTTCTTCGATGTGGCCATCGGCAACATCCCCTTTGGCAACTTCAAGGTGGCCGACCGGCGCTATGACAAGCATAACTTTCTGATCCACGACTACTTCTTTGGCAAGACCCTGGACAAGGTACGCCCCGGTGGTATCGTGGCCTTCATCACCAGCAAAGGCACCCTGGACAAGGAAAACCCTGCGGTGCGCAAATACATCGCTCAGCGGGCCGACCTGCTGGGTGCCATCCGCCTGCCCAATGACACCTTCAAGGGCGCTGCTGGCACGGAGGTCACGTCTGATATTCTGTTCCTGCAAAAGAGAGATTCTCTCATAGATATTGAACCCGACTGGGTGCATCTTGGTGTCAATGAAAACGGCCTCAAGATGAACCAGTATTTCATTGACCACCCGGAAATGATTCTGGGTGAGATGCAGGAGGTCAGCGGCCCCTATGGGCCTGAGACGGCCTGTATCCCCTTCGAGGGCCAAGAACTCTCCGACCTGCTGACTTCTGCCATCGGCAACATTGGCGGCTCCATCCAGGAGTATGAGCGTGAGGAGGCGGACGAGCTGGAGGAGGATCGCTCCATCCCGGCAGACCCCACCGTGCGCAACTTCTCCTATACTATCGTGGATGGAGAGGTCTACTACCGAGAAAACAGCCGCATGAATCCGGTGGAGGTGTCCACCACCGCCCTGGGGCGCATCAAAGGCTTGATCGGCCTGCGGGACTGTGTGCGGCAGCTCATTGAGTACCAGACCGAGGATTACCCGGATTACGTCATCAGCGCCGAGCAGCAGCGGCTGAACGGCCTATATGACACCTTTGTGGAGAGGTATGGCCGTATCTCCCAGCGGGCCAATAACTCCGCCTTCCACTCGGATAACTCCTATTTCCTCCTGACCTCTCTGGAGGTTACGGACAGCGACGGCAACTTCATCCGCAAAGCGGATATGTTTACCAAGCGCACCATCAAGCAAAAGGTCAATGTCAGCCGGGTGGACACCGCATCGGAGGCTCTGGCACTGTCTCTGGCAGAAAAAGCCTGCATTGACATCCCCTATATGACCAACCTGACCGGAAAAGACGAGGCAACCCTGGTGGAAGAACTTCATGGGGTGATGTTTCAGCTTCCCGACAAGGTGGATGATGAGGGGAAGCCTATCTATGTGACAGCGGACGAATACCTTTCCGGCAATGTCCGGCAGAAGCTGCGGCAGGCGGAGGAGGCTGCGGAAGCCGACAGCCGGTTCCGTGTCAATGCCAAGGCCCTGAAAGCCGTGCAGCCGGTGGATCTTACCGCCAGTGAGATCTCCGTGCGCCTTGGTGCCACCTGGCTCCCGCCGGAAGATGTGGCACGGTTCATGTTTGAGCTGTTCGACACCCCCAACTATGCCCGCTTCAACATCAAGGTGCATTACTTCAAGATGACCGGCAACTGGAACATCGAGGGTAAAAGCTACGACCGCTCCAGTATCAAGGCCAACAACACCTACGGCACCAACCGCATCAGCGGCTACAAGATCGTCGAGGAAACCCTCAATCTGAAAGATGTGCGGATCTTCGACTATGTGGAGGACGCTGATGGCCATAAGACGGCGGTGCTCAATAAAAAGGAAACCGCCATCGCTCAGTCCAAGCAGCAGCTGATTAAACAAGCCTTTGCCGATTGGATCTGGAAAGACCCGGAGCGCCGGGAACGGCTCTGCAAGCTCTACAATGAAACCTTCAACTCCATCCGGCCCCGTGAGTACGATGGCAGTCACCTGAACTTTGTGGGTATCAACCCCGAAATCACCCTGCGGCGGCACCAAGTGAACGCCATCGCCCACATTCTCTACGGTGGGAATACCTTGTTGGCACACGTAGTGGGGGCTGGAAAAACGTTTGAAATTGTCGCCGCCGCACAGGAGAGCAAGCGGCTAGGGCTGTGCAGCAAATCTCTCATTGCCGTCCCCAACCATCTGACTGAGCAGTGGGCCGCTGAATATCTCCAGCTCTACCCTTCTGCCAACATTCTCGTGGCCACAAAAAAGGACTTTGAGCCGAAAAACCGCAAGAAGTTTTGCGGGCGCATTGCCACCGGCGACTACGACGCCATCATCATCGGGCACTCCCAGCTGGAGAAAATCCCTATGTCGCTGGAGCGGCAGCGGGCTATCCTGGAGGAGCAGCTGAGGGAGGTTTTAGACGGCATCAGTGACCTGAAGCGGAGCAACGGGGACAACTTCTCCATCAAGCAGATGGAACGCACCAAAAAGGGCTTGAAGGCCAAGCTGGATAAGCTCAACGACCAGAGCCGCAAAGATGACATCGTGACCTTTGAGGAGCTGGGTGTGGACAGGCTTTTCATCGACGAGGCACATAATTACAAAAATTTGGCCGCTTACACGAAAATGCGTAATGTGGGCGGCATCAGCCAGACGGAAGCACAGAAGTCCAGCGACCTCTACATGAAGTGCCGCTACCTGGATGAGCTGACCGGGGGCCGTGGCGTGGTCTTTGCCACCGGCACCCCTATCTCCAACTCCATGGTGGAGATGTATACCATGCAGAAATACCTCCAGCACGATACCCTGCAAGGGAATGATCTTCTGCATTTTGATTCCTGGGCCTCCACCTTTGGCGAGACAGTGACCGCCATAGAGTTGGCCCCGGAGGGCACCGGCTACCGGGCCAAGACCCGGTTTGCCAAGTTCTACAATTTGCCGGAATTGATGAGTATGTTCAAAGAAATCGCAGATATTCAAACGGCTGATATGCTCAATCTCCCCGTGCCCAAGGCCAACTACCACCATGTGGTGCTGAAACCCTCCGAACATCAAAAGGAGATGGTGGCAGACCTCAGTGCGCGGGCCGAGCGTGTCCGCAATAAGATGGTGGACAGCAGCCAGGACAATATGCTCATGATTACCAACGATGGCCGTAAACTGGCGCTGGATCAGCGGCTGGTTAATCCGCTGCTGCCGGACAGCGATACTGGCAAGGTCAGCGCCTGCGCCGACAACATCTATGAGATCTGGCAGCGCACCGCTGCTTGGAAGTCCACCCAGCTTGCCTTCTGTGACCTCTCCACTCCCAAAAACGACGGCAGCTTCAACGTGTACGATGATCTGCGAGACAAACTGATTGCCAAAGGCATCCCCGCCGAGCAGATCGCCTACATCCACAACGCCAACACCGAGCAGCAGAAAAAGGAACTGTTCGGCAAGGTGTGTAACGGAGAAGTCCGAATACTGCTGGGCAGCACTGCAAAGATGGGGGCCGGAACTAATGTCCAGAAGAAGCTGGTGGCCTTACACCATCTGGATTGCCCCTGGCGTCCGGCAGATCTCCAGCAGCGGGAGGGCCGCATCATCCGCCAGGGCAACGAGAACAAGGAGGTTGAAATCTACACCTATGTGACGGAGAACACCTTTGACAGCTATCTCTACCAGCTGGTAGAGAGCAAGCAGAAGTTCATCGGCCAGATCATGACCAGCAAATCCCCTGTCCGCTCTGCCGATGACATTGACGAAACGGCCCTAAGCTATGCGGAAATCAAGGCCCTGTGTACCGGCAACCCCTACATCAAGGAGAAGATGGATCTGGATATTGACGTGGGGCGGCTGAAGCTGCTGAAGGCCAACCACCTCAGTCAGAAATACAGCCTGGAAGATCAGATTTTCAAAGAATTTCCGCAAAAGATTGCCGGGTTGGAGCAGCGAATTGCCGGTTATCAAAAAGATATGGCACACCTGGCCGAAGAAACAAAGCCCAACCCAGATGGCTTCTCGCCCATGGTGCTTCATGGAACGGAATATACCGAGAAAAAGGGCGCTGGCGCGGCGATCCTGGAGGCGTGCAAAGCCATGACTAGCCCAGAGGCCGTTGTCATCGGTGCCTATCGTGGCTTCACCATGGAGCTGTCCTTTGACACCTTCCGGCGGGAATACCAGCTTGCCTTGTGTCATGAGCTGCGCCACACGGTCACATTGGGCACAGACACCTATGGCAACCTCCAGCGCATAGACAACGCCCTGGAGGGCCTGGAGAGCCGCCTGAAGGACTATGAGCAGGCCCT
>NZ_CAJFGT010000043.1:0-22835 GCF_904377885.1 Flavonifractor sp. An112
CAGAAAATCGCATTGTAAATATCGTCACTCACTCCATACACATCCCGGGCCACACACGCCCCGGTTTTGGAATGGAGCAGCTTAACAGCACGCTGTTCCAAATCATCCAGTACGATACCATATTTATGGCATAATTGCAACTGTTCGTCCATCTCCAGATATTTTGTAATATCATGGAGGATACCTGCCCGGCGGGCCTTTTCCTCGTCGGCGCCCCAGCGGCGGGCCAGACGCACCGCCTCCTCTTCCGTGCCCCTGATGTGGGCAATTCGCTTGGCCCGGATCATGGAGCAGGCGCAGGCCCGCAGTTCCCGGTCCGGCAGATGCTTCAGGTCAAAATGGACCCCGTACAGGCCGTGGCGGATGATATATCCATATACTGCCGGAGACAGATACTCCTGTCCCTCTCCCCGGGCCAGCAGCTCCCTCAGCTGGGTGGAGGATACATCTACAATATGGGGCAGCTGGAGCACACAGGTCTTGGCCCCGAAGGTCTTTTGCAGATACTCTGCCTGGATGTTCAGGGCCTCGCCGCTGTCGCTCTGGGTACGGGCAAAGGTACATACCCCTGCCAGGCGGGTGATCCGTTGGGGCTCCCACCAGTTCTGCAGGGTAAGAAACATATCGGTACCCATCATCAGCCACAGCTCCGCATTGGGATACTGGGCGTGGATCTGCTCCAGCGTATCCGCAGTGTAGCTTTTCCCGGGTCGGGAGAGCTCCAGGGCATTGACCCCGATCCGATCGGGCAGCAGCAGACTGTCCGCCGCCAGCTCCACCATAGCCAGCCGCTCCCGGGGTCCGGGACTGTCCTCAGGCAGTTCCTTGTGGGGCGGCAGCGCCGCCGGGACAAACTGCAAACGGTCCAGCTCCAGAACGTCCATCGCCGCCTGAGCCGAGGTCAGATGCCCCAAATGGGGTGGATTGAAGGTCCCGCCATAGATGCCCAGCTTCATGACCATGCCCCCTCGTTTATTATGCTTTCCGCTTTTTATCCGATACCAGAATGATCTTGTCTTTCTTATCCTTTTTGTGGGTCGGACGATACAGAACAAATTTTGTTCCGATCACCTGCACCACGTCACTGCGGGTAGCAGCAGCCAGTTCCTCCGCCGCCTCCCGGCTGGTGAGCATACAGTTCTCCAGGACCTTGCCCTTGATGAGCTCCCGGGCCTCCAGGGCATCATCGGCCTGCTTCACCAGGTTTTCTCCGATGCCGTCCTTGCCTACATGGAGGATGGTGTCGATGTTGTTTGCCAGGCCCCGCAGCTGGGCCCGCTGTTTACTGGTCAGTTCCATTCAGATAGTTCTCCAATTCTGTTTTAAATTTGTTCAGCGCATTTCCCCGATGGGAAATGGCGTTCTTCTCCTCGGCAGTCAGTTCCGCAAAGGTCTTTTTCAGCCCCGGGATAAAGAACACCGGGTCGTAGCCGAAGCCACCCTCGCCCTTGGGGGCGTAGGCGATGGTGCCGGGGCACTCTCCTCTGGCCTCCACCTTGTCCCCGTTGGGGAAGCAACAGCAGATGCAGGAGACAAATTTGCCCCGCCGGTCCAGCTGGCCCCGCAGGTTCTCTAGCAGCAGCTTATACCGGCCTACGTCGTCCAGCTCGGGACCGCCGTAGCGGGCGGAGTATACGCCGGGGGCGCCGTTGAGGGCGTCCACACACAGACCGGAATCGTCGGCAATGGCAGGCAGACCGGAGGCCTCACATACCGCATGGGCCTTCAGATAGGCATTCTCCTCAAAGGTAGTGCCCGTCTCCTCCACGTCCACATCCACGCCCACTTCGGACTCCAGCACCACGTCCACCCCCAGCTGGGAGAGGATGGCCTTCATTTCCACCAGCTTGTGGGCGTTCTTGCTGGCCAATACCATTTTCATGTCTCAGCCCTCCAG
This sequence comes from Flavonifractor sp. An112, assembly GCF_904377885.1. Classification (NCBI taxonomy): domain Bacteria; kingdom Bacillati; phylum Bacillota; class Clostridia; order Eubacteriales; family Oscillospiraceae; genus Flavonifractor; species Flavonifractor sp. An112. The sequence goes on from NZ_CAJFGT010000043.1 coordinate 1,898, forward strand.
TACGTTTTTCTGGATGGTCTGGAGCTGGGCGATGCCCTTGGCACATAGGTCCACCAGAGCCCGCTGCTCCTCCACGGTAAAGGCCCGGCCCTCGCCGGTGCCCTGGATCTCCACCAGCTTGCCGTCCCCGGTCATGATACAGTTCAGGTCCACCTGAGCGGAGGAATCCTCCTCATAGCATAGGTCCAGCAGCAGCTGATCGTCCACAATGCCGGCAGACACCGCCGCCACCTGATCCACCAGAGCATCGGCAACCCCTACCTTCTTCAGGGCCAGGGCCAGGGCCACATAGCCGCCGGTGACGCTGGCAGTACGGGTGCCGCCGTCTCCCTGGAGCACATCGCAGTCGATGGTTACGGTGCGCTCACCCAACTTTTTCATATCCACGCAGGCCCGGAGGGACCGGCCTACCAGCCGCTGGATCTCCGCGGAGCGGGGAGACAGCTTCAGCTTGGCAATGTCCCGCTTGGAGCGCTCCCGGTTGGCCCGGGGCAGCATGGAGTACTCGGCGGTGACCCAGCCCTCCCCCTCGGGAACGTGGGGCGGGGTGCGCTCCTCCACGCTGGCGCAGCACAGCACCTGAGTGTTGCCGCAGCGGATGAGGCAGGAACCCTCAGCAAATTTGTTGAAGTTAGGAATGATCTCTACAGGCCGCAGCTGGTCCGCCGCCCGTCCGTCAATTCTGGCCATTGTTATAACCTCCATTAAATCAGCGCTTCCACAAAGGCCTCCGCTTCAAAGGGCATAAGGTCGTCGATACCCTCGCCCACGCCGATATACTTCACCGGCACCTGGAGCTCCTGGGCGATGGCAATGACGATGCCGCCCTTGGCGGAGCCGTCCAGCTTGGTGAGGACGATGCCGGTAATGCCGGCGGCCTCCTTGAACTGCTTGGCCTGGATCAGGCCGTTCTGACCGGTGGTGGCGTCCAGCACCAGCAGGGTCTCCCGGTCGCAGCCGGGCAGCTCCCGGTCCACCACCCGGGAGATCTTGTTCAGCTCATTCATCAGGTTCTGCTTGTTGTGCAGCCGCCCGGCGGTATCGATGAGGATCACATCGGTACCTCTGGCCTTGGCGGCGGTGAGGGCGTCAAACACCACGGCGGCGGGATCAGCCCCCTCGTGCTGGCGGACGATCTCCACGCCGGAGCGCTGGCTCCAGATCTCCAGCTGATCCGCGGCGGCAGCCCGGAAGGTATCCGCGGCAGCCATCAGCACGCGCTTGCCCTCCCCCTTCATCTTGGCGGACAGCTTGCCGATGGTGGTGGTCTTACCCACGCCGTTCACACCGATGAACAAAGCCACCGAGGGGGTGGTGGTGAGATGGAGCTCCGGCTCGCCCACCTGGAGCATCTCGGTAAGCACCCGCCGCAGGCAGGCACGAGCAGAGTCCATATCCTTGATTTTCTCCTCCTTCACCCGGCGGCGCAGGGTCTCCACCGCCTTCAGGGTGGTGTCCACGCCCATGTCGCCCAGGATCAGGGTTTCCTCCAACTCGTCGTAGAAGTCGTCGTTGAGCTCACCGGCAAACAGCTGGTCGATGGAGTGGCCGATGTTCTCCTTAGTGCGGGTCAGACCCGCCTTGATCTTCGCAAAAAAGCCCATATTGATTTTGGTTCCTTTCGGTTGTTGATAAAGCTGCCGACTTACTTGATATGCAGCTCTTTTTCCACATCATTGAGATTGATAGTCAACATCCGGCTGACGCCCTGCTCCTGCATGGTGACGCCGTAGAGCACATCCGCTTCCTCCATGGTACCGCGGCGGTGGGTGATGACGATAAACTGGGTCTTGTCCGCCATCTGGCGCATATAGTGAGCAAAGCGCACCACGTTGGCATCGTCCAGAGCGGCCTCGATCTCATCCATCACCACGAAGGGGGTGGGCCGCACTTTCAGAATGGCAAAGTAGAGGGCAATGGCCACGAAGGCCTTCTCGCCGCCTGACAGCAGGGAGAGCACCTTCAATGCCTTGCCCGGGGGCTGCACCCTGATCTCGATGCCGCAGTTCAGGATATCCTCCGGGTCCTCCAGTTCCAGGGTGGCTTTACCTCCTCCGAAGAGCTCGGTAAAGGTCTGCTGGAAGGACTCGTTGAGGATGGCAAACTGTTTGGCAAAGATGGCACGCATCTCCTCGGTGATATCGGCGATAATGCCCTCCAGCTCTTTCTTGGACTTCTGCACATCGTCCCGCTGGTCGGTGAGGTAGGTATAGCGCTCGTTGATGCGCTGAAACTCGTCGATGGCGTCCAGGTTGATGTTGCCCAAAGCAGAGATGGATTTTTTCAGCTCGCCCACCCGGCGCTGGGCCTTGGGGACGCTCTCCAGCTCCACCCGCTGGGCCATGGCCGCCTGGTGGGACAGCTCGTAGGTCTCCCACAGCTTGTCCAACAGGTTCTTCTCCTCCATGGCTGCGGCAGCCTTCTTCTGCTCCAGCACCGACACCTCCCGCTCCAGGTTGAGCAGGGCGCTGTTCTTGTCCCGGGCGTCCTTGTCCGCCTGGTTGCGCTGGGCCTCCAGGGCCAGCTTCTCGTCGTTGATGCGGCTGATGGCGGCCTGACGATCCTGGTTCTCCTGTCGGATGGTCTGGAGCTGCCGCTCCTTCTCCGCGATCTCCTGCTCCAGGCCGGCGTTCTTCTCCTGGAACTGGGAGAGCATCTTCTCCCGCTCGGCCTTGTCGCCGGTCAGGTCCCGGCGCAGTTCCTCCAGTTCGGTCATGGACTTCCGGGCAGCCTGGGCCTCCGCCTCCAGGGCGGCCAGACGCATATTCAGTTCGGCAATGGCCTCGCCCAGAGCCGTGGCCTTCTCCTGGGCTTCACTCTGGCCTTTGGCCTTGCCCTCTGCCTCGGCCCGCAGGGCGGCGGCGGCTCCCTCCAGGGACTCCACCCGGGCACGGGCGGCACGGGTATCCGCCTCGATCTGGGCGGAACGGGCCTGGAGCTGTTCCAGCTCATTCTTCTGGTCGGCCCGCTGCTTCTTCAGATCGGCCAGCTGGGTATCCAGATGGTCTAAGCGCTCCTCCAGCTTGAGGATGTCGTCCTCGTGGCGGCGCTGCTGGGCTTGGGCAGTCTCCATTTCATAGGTGGCGGCGGTAGCCTCCCGCTTGGCCTCCTCCATGGCGTGGGCCGCGTCAGCCAGCTGCTGGGCCACGCCGGTGCGCTGCTGAGCCAGCCGCTCCAACTCGTTGGCCCGGCTCAGGATGCCCGCGCTGCGGGACGCCGAACCGCCGGTCATGGAGCCGCCGGGGTTGAGCACCTGGCCGTCCAGAGTGACGATTTTGAACCGGTAGTTGTATTTCCGGGCCATGGCGATGGCCTTGTCCATATCCTCCGCCACCACGGTGCGGCCCAGCAGGTTGGAAAAGATCTTCTCATACCGGGGGTCAAACTGGATGAGCTCGTTGCCCAGGCCTACAAAGCCGGGCTCCCTGCGCACGCCCTGGTCCCGGAAGTCGGAGGGCCGCATGGAGGTCAGGGGCAGGAAGGTGCTCCGGCCGCCGTCCCGGCGCTTCAGGTACTGGATGGCGGCTTTGCCGTCCTCCTCCCGCTCTACCACGATATGCTGCATGGCGCCCCCCAGGGCGATCTCGATGGCTACCGTACAGGCGTCAGGCACATGGATGAGCCCGGCCACCGGGCCATGGATCCCCCGGAGCTGGCCCTTCTTGGCCTCCCCCATCACCAGCTTTACCGCTTTGGAGTAGCCTTCATACATCTTTTCCATCTCGGAAAGCATATGGATGCGGGAGTTCAGGGCGTTGTCCTCCATCTGGAGTTTGACATGGCGCTCCTCCGCCTCCCTGGCCTTCCGCTGCCGGGTCTCCAGCCGCAGGGCATAACCGCTGATGATGTTCTGTAAGCTGTTCCTGTCCTCTCTGGCCTGGTCCAACTCCTTGGCAGCCTGGCGGCGGGTCTCCTCCACCTCATGGAGCCGCTCCTCACCAGCGGCCAGCTCCTGACGCATGGCCTCGTCCCGGTCCAGCACCTCCTGGGCGGCGGCGGCCAGGGCGGAGATGAGGGCCTTGGCGTCGGCGGCGGAGGCATTCTCCACCGCCTCCTTCCGGCGCAGGTCCTCCAGCTCCTGGGCAATGGCCCCGGCGGAGCGGCTGGCGGAGGCAGCCTCATTCTGGCGGTCTGTCAACTGCTGACGCAGTCCGGCAGTCTGGCCTTCCAGCTCCTCCAACCGGGTCTTACGCTCCCCGATCTGGGCGGCAATGGAATCGGCCCGGCCCTCCTGCTGTTCCAGCTCCCGCTGGATGCGGTCCCGGTTCTCCAGGTTGTTCTGAATATTGGTCTTGAGAACGGCGATGGCATTTTCCAGGCTGTTGGCATCGGCCTCCCGCTGCATCATCTGGAAGCGGACGCCTTCGGTCTCCACGTCCTTGTCCCGCATCTGAGCGGAGAATGCCTCAGCGGCGGCGTACAGATCCTCCACCTGCTGCTGGACCTCCCCTTTCTGGCGGAGGGCATTCTCGTAGTCGGACAGGGTCTTGCGGGACCCGGAGCGAGTTTTCTCCAGCTGGTCCAGCCACAGGGAAATCTCCAGCCCACGCAGCTCGTCCCGCAGGATGAGGAACTTCTTGGCCTTCTCGCTCTGCTGGCGGAGGGGCTCCACCTGGAGCTCCAGCTCATCGATCTTGTCGGTGATGCGCACCAGATTCTCCTGGGTGCGCTCCAGCTTGCGCTCGGCCTCCTCCTTCCGGTGGCGGAACCTGGAGATACCGGCGGCCTCCTCAAAAATCTCCCGGCGGTCGCCGCTCTTCACCGACAGGATCTCGTCGATACGGCCCTGACCGATGATGGAATAGCCCTCCCGGCCCAGGCCGGTGTCCATGAACAGCTCGTTCACGTCCTTCAGGCGGACGGAACGGCGGTTGATATAGTACTCACTCTCGCCGGAGCGGTAGTACCGGCGGGTGACCATGACCTCGCTCTCCTCCAGCGGGAAGATATGGTCGGTATTGTCCAGCACCAGGGACACCTCGGCAAAGCCCTGCTGCTTGCGCAGGGCGGTACCGCCGAAGATCACATCCTCCATCTTACCGCCCCGGAGGGCCTTGGTGGACTGCTCCCCCATGACCCAGCGGATGGCGTCGGAGATATTCGATTTTCCGCTGCCGTTGGGACCAACGATAGCGGTGATGTCCTCCCCGAAGGAGAGAACCGTTTTATCCGGGAATGATTTGAATCCCTGGATCTCCAGCGCTTTTAAATACAAGGCGGCACCTCGCAACACATATACTTCTGAATAAAGTATTATATCAAGGAATGAAGGCTATTGCAAATCCTTTTGCCCCCGAAACACATAAAACAGGACTGCGGATGATCCGCAGTCCTGTTTCTTTCCAGTTGATGCCCTCAGCCCTTCAGCTTCTCAATGGCAGCTTTGGCGGTATTCTGCTCCGCCCCCAAACCGCACGGCGGTTTGGGAACCCCATTTCATTCTATCTGTCCGGGTGAAGTGAATTCACCCGGCATCAAGGTTTTGCCTCCGGCAAAACGCTTGGCGCCGCAGAGCGGCGGCTCGCTTACGCTCGCAAAAGAGGCGGAGCACTCTGGCAATCACTCAACCCTTCAGTTTCTCGATGGCGGCCTTGGCGGCATTCTGCTCCGCCTCTTTTTTGCTGCGGCCCTTGCCCTGGCCGATGGGGGTGCCGTTCAGGTCCACCTCCACCGAGAAGATCTTGGCGTGGTCGGGGCCCTCGGCGCCGATGAGCTGATAGCCCAGCACCTGGCCGCTCTCCCGCTGAACCAGCTCCTGCAGGGCGGTCTTGTAGTCCCGGCTGGCGCTCTTCTCCTCTTCCCGGTCCAGGATAAATTTCTGGATGATTTTTCTAGCGGAGCCGATGCCGCCGTCCAGGTAGACAGCGGCGATCACCGCCTCCACCGCATCAGCCACGATGGAAGGCCGTTCTCTGCCGCCGCCGGCGTCCTCACCCTTGCCCAGTTTCAGGTAGGCTCCCAGGTTCAGCTGCTGGGCCACCTCCACCAGGCTGCCCTCGCACACCAGGGCCGCCCGGGTGCGGGTCAGATCCCCCTCGGGCAGATCGGGATGGGTGCGGAACAGGTAGTCCGCCGTCACCATACCCAGCACGGAGTCTCCCAGAAACTCCAGCCGCTCATTGCTCTGGCACCCTCTCGCCTTGTTCTCGTTGGCGTAGGAGCTGTGGGTCAGAGCGTTTTCCAACAGGGCCCGCTGGTTGAAGCGGTAACCCAGCTTTTCTTCCAAGGCTTCCATGGCCGTCCCTCCCTTTCATGACAGGAGCCCCGCCGTCGGCGGGGCTCCCCAGTCTGATTCTGTGTCAGTCTTCCAGTTTGGACTTCAGATAGCGGACCAGGTCGGCCACAGTGGCAACGCCGGACAGGTCGTCCTCGTCCATATTCTCCAGGCCGAACTCCTCTTCCACCGCCATGGTCAGTTCCACGATGTCCAGAGAGTCGGCACCCAGGTCCTCGAAGGAGGTGTCCATGGTGATGCTGTCAGCTTCCACACCAAACTGCTCGGACAGCAGACCGGCAATCTTCTCAAAAATCATGTTCATCTACTCCTGTCGCATCCGTCGTCCGACGGCGTCTTTGCTTTTGCACTATGATAATAGTGCAAGTTTCAATGACCTGTCAATAGGTAAGTCAAATTTTTTCCTCGCCACCGGGGGTCAGGCGCATATATTCGATGTTATCCACCAAATCGTCGATCATACCGGAGGAGGCGAAATCCCGGGCCTGGCGGATGGCGTTCTTGATGGCGTAGTCGTTGGAGGAGCCGTGGGCCTTGATCACCGGCTTGGAGATGCCGATGAGGGCGGTACCGCCCACCTCGCTGGAGTCCATCTTCTTTTTGAACTGCTTCAGCCCACCGGACACCAGCACCGCCGCCAGCTTGGTCAGGAAGCTCTTCTTGAACATGGCCTTCAGTTCCTTGGCCATATACCCGGCGGTGCCCTCCATGGTCTTGAGGAAGATGTTGCCCGAGTAGCCGTCGGACACGATGACGTCCACCTGGCCGAACACCGCCTCACGGGCCTCCACGTTGCCCACGAAGTGGATGCGTCCGGCCTTGTCGGCGGCGGTGAGCAGGGCGTGGGCTTCCCGCTGCAGGTCGGTGCCCTTGGAGGGCTCAGCGCCGATGTTCAGCAAGCCCACCTTGGGCTCGGGACGCTTAAGTACCCGCTCGGCGTAGTAGGAGCCCATAAAGGCAAACTGGAGCAGGTACTCCGGGGTACCCTCGGCGGTAGCGCCGCAGTCGATGAGCACCGCCCCGCCAGCGCCGGTGGGCACCACAGGGGCCAGGGCGGCCCGGCGGATGCCGCGCACCCGCTTGATCATCAGGGTGGCGGCGGAGAGCAGGGCGCCGGTGCTGCCGGCGGACACAAAGGCATCGCCGTCCCCGTTTTTCAGCAGGTTGAGGCCCACGGTGAGGGAGGAGTCCTTCTTCTCCCGGAAGGCGGTGGCGGGGTTGTCGCACATCTCCACCACCTGGCTGGCGTGGGCGATCTCCAGGCCGGGAGGCAGCTGATCGATGCCGTCGTCCTTCAGGACCTTGAGGATATCCTCTCCCCGGCCCACCAGGATGACCTCCACCCCCAGCTCACGGACCGCAGCCAGTGCGCCCCGCACATTGGAAGCCGGTGCGTTGTCGCCCCCCATGGCGTCTACGATGATCTTCATATGGTTCTCCTCTTCTTTCTGTGTTCTTCCGTTTTCAGACGAGTTGGGGCCTCAGCCCTCTACATCCAGTCCCGCCAGCACTTCCAGCGCCCGCTTGGAAAGCTCAGCGTTCTTGTTCCGCTTGTTCCCCACGGAAATCATATTTCCGTGGGGGCCCCGACCCTGAAATCTGCTCGGGCGAAGTGAATTCGCCCGGCATCAAGATTTTGCTTCGCAAAATACTTGGCGCCGCACGGCGGCGGGTCGCTTTCGCTCCCGGGCAAGCGGACGCGCCTTATTCTACATCCAGTCCCGCCAGCACTTCCAAAGCCCGCTTACTCAATTCGGCATTCTTGTTCCGCTTGCCCTTGACCTTATAGCCCAGGGGCGGGATGATGCCGAAATTCACATTCATGGGCTGGAAATCGGTAACGCTCTCATTGCTGATATACAGGGCCAGCGCGCCGGTGGCGGTCTCCTGAGGGAAATCCACCGGCGGCTTGCCGGTGAGCCGCCGGGCCAACTCCACCGCCGCCAGGAAGCCGGAGGCGGTGGACTCCACATAGCCCTCCACCCCGGTGATCTGACCGGCAAAACAGATCCGGGGGTCCTTCTTCACCCGGTAGTACCGGTCCAGCAGCCGGGGGGAGTCCAGGTAGGTGTTGCGGTGCATGACGCCGTAGCGGACGAACTCCGCGTTTTTCAGGGCGGGGATCATGGAGAATACCCGCTTCTGCTCGGGCCACTTCAGATGGGTCTGGAAGCCAACCAGATTGTAGATGGTGCCGTCGGCATTGTCCCGCCGCAGCTGCACCACGGCAAAGGGCTCCTTGCCGGTCTTGGGGTCCCGCAGGCCCCGGGGCTTCAGGGGCCCGTAGCACAGGGTCTGCTTGCCCCGGCGGGCCATGACCTCCACCGGCATACAGCCCTCAAACACGTTCTTGTCCTCAAAGCCGTGGACCTCCGCCTCCTGGGCGACGCACAGCTCGGTCCAGAAGGCGTCGTACTCCTCCTCGGTCATGGGGCAGTTGATGTAGTCCGGGGTGCCTTTGTCGTAGCGGGAGGCAAAGAAGGCGCTGTCCATGTCTACGCTTTCAAAGGTGACCAGAGGGGCAGCGGCATCAAAGAAGTTGAGGTAGTGGCTCTCCGGGAAGAAATCCTTGATGGCGTCCGCCAGCACATCGGAGGTCAGCGGCCCGGAAGCCACAATCACATTGCCCTCTTTGGGGATGGCGGTAACCTCCTCCTCCACCACAGTGATGAGAGGATGATTCCGGATCTTTTCGGTAATGGCCCGGGCAAAGCCGTGGCGGTCCACCGCCAGGGCGCCGCCGGCCTCCACCCGGTGCTCGTCGGCGCAGGAGAGGATGAGGGAGCCCATCCGCCGCAGCTCCTCCTTCAGCAGGCCCACCGCGTTCTCCAGTTGGTCGGAGCGCAGGGAGTTGGAGCACACCAACTCGCCAAACCACTGGGTATGGTGGGCGGGGGTCATTTTGTGGGGCTTCATTTCCTTCAGGATCACGGGGATGCCCCGCCGGGCCAGCTGCCACGCAGCCTCACACCCAGCCAGACCCGCGCCGATCACGAGTACAGGTTCCATAGGTTCCTCCTTGGAGTAAGGTCAACGGATGAAGTTGGTCCGCTGGGCGGGTTCCCGCTGGGGCAGGCCGTACTGGGCCTTGCCCAGGGCGATGCTCTTGACCAGGAAAGCCATGTTTCGGGCCAGGGTACGCATGGTTTGCAGCCCCTCCGCATCCTGAGCGGCCTCGCCGGGCGCTCTGCCGTGGATGCTGTTCCAGTACTGGCTGGAGGCCACCGGCATCCCGCTGATGGTAAAGAATTTGTTCAGCTCGTCAAAGGTGGATGACAGTCCGCCCCGGCGGGCAGCCACCACGCTGGCTCCCACCTTCATGGTCTTGTCAAAGGGGGTGGAGTAAAACAGGCGGGTCAGAAAAGCCACCAGGGTGGCATTGGCCGAGGCGTAGTATACCGGGCTGCCCACCACCAGGCCGTCGCAGGCCTCAAACTTGGGGGCAATCTCATTGACCAGATCGTCAAACACACACCGGCCCAGCTCGCTGCACCGGCCGCAGGCCACACAGCTGCGAATATCCCGATGTCCGATGTGGATCAGTTCCGTCTCAATGCCCTGGTCGGCAAATACCTTCTCCATCTCTCCCAGCGCCAAGGCGGTATTGCCGTTGGCCCGGGGACTTCCGTTCAGCAACAGGATCTTCATGGCTTTTCCTTCCCTTTCTCCGCCGGTCAGGCCTCTTCTGTGGTCTTGGCGGCTTTTTGGGTGGTCGTCTTTTTCGTTGTGGTCTTTTTGGCGGCGGTGGCCTTTTTCGTGGTCGCCGCCTTCTTGGTGGTGGTCTTTTTGGCCGCAGTCTTCTTGGCGGGCTTCTTCTCCTCCTCGGGGGGAGCGCCCTCCGCCGGAGTCTCTGTGACGGCAGTGGTCTTTTTCTTATAGCCCCGCTGGTCCTCAGGCAGGAAGTTGGGGCACTCGGGGTTGATGCAGAAGGGCTTCTTGAAACCACGGCCCGACTTCTTGAACAGGGTATGGCCGCACTCGGGGCAGTTGTCCTTCACGGGTACATCCCAGGTCATAAAGTCACACCGGCGGGCCTCATCCTTGTTGGCGTTATTCTCGCAGCCGTAGTAGGCATAGCCCCGCTTGGAGGTCTTTTTCAGGATCTTACCGCCGCACTTGGGGCACTTGCCCGGCATTTCAATAACGATGGGCTGGGTGTGGTCGCACTCCGGCCAGCCGGGGCAGGCCAGGAACCGGCCGAACCGGCCTGATTTATACACCAGGTTGCGGCCGCACTTGGGACAGATTACATCAGACACCTCGTCGGGCACCTTGATGCGCTCGCCGTCCAGGTCCTGCTCGGCCTGCTTCAGCTCCTTCTCAAATCCGCCGTAGAACTGGCTCAGCAGACTCTTCCAGTCCACCTTGCCAGTCTCCACCTCGTCCAGCTGCTCCTCCATGTTGGCGGTGAAGGCGGTATCCACAATGTCGGTGAATTTGTCCTTCATCAGGCCGGTCACCACCTCTCCCAAGGGGGTGGGCCGCAGGTTCTTGCCCTCTTTTACCACATACTCCCGGTCCAGAATGGTGGAGATGGTGGGGGCATAGGTGGAAGGGCGTCCGATGCCCTTCTCCTCCAGGGCCTTGATGAGGGTAGCCTCGGTGTAGCGGCTGGGGGGCTGGGTGAAGTGCTGATCGGGTTTCAGGCCCTTCAGCTCCAGGGGCTCCCCCTCCTTCAGGTCGGGCAGGGGGGACTGGAAAGCCTCGTCCTCCTCGTCCTTACCCTCCACGTACACAGCGGTATAGCCGGAGAACTTGAGAGAGGAGTGGGTGGCCCGGAAGGTATAGCCGGCGGACTCCACCTCGATGGACACGCTGTCATAGACGGCGGAGGCCATCTGGCAGGCCAGGAAGCGGCTCCAGATCAGCTTATAGAGCTTGTACTGCTCGGCGGTAAGGGACTTTTTGATGCCCTCCGGGGTGAGGGCCACGTTGGAGGGCCGGATGGCCTCGTGGGCGTCCTGGGCCCCGGATTTGGTCTTGTACACCCTGGGCTTGCCGGGGTAGTACTGCTCGCCATAGCGGGACAGGATGAAGTCCCGGGCGGCGGCGGTGGCCTCGTCGGACAGGCGGAGGGAGTCGGTACGCATATAGGTGATAAGACCCACGGTACCCTCGCCCTCAATGTCCACGCCTTCATAGAGCTGCTGGGCAATGGACATGGTGCGCCGGGGGGTCATGTTCAGCTTGCGGCTGGCCTCCTGCTGGAGGGTGGAGGTGATGAAGGGAGGCGCCGGGTTGCGCTGCTTGTCCTGGCGCTTGACGCTCTTCACGGAGAAGGGGGAAGCCTGGACAGCCTGGGCCACATCCTGAACGGCCTCCGCGCTGTTCAGCTCCATCTTCTTCTCTTTTCCGTAGAAACTGGCCTTGAACTGCCCCAGATTGGGGGAGATACGGGCCAGATCGGCCTCCAGGGACCAGTACTCCTGAGGCACGAAGGCCTTGATGTCGGCCTCACGCTCACACACCAGCCGGGTGGCCACCGACTGAACCCGTCCGGCGGACAGGCCCCGGCGGATCTTTTTCCACAGCAGGGGGGAGATCTGATAGCCCACGATACGGTCCAGCACCCGGCGGGCCTGCTGGGCATTGACCAGGTCCATGTCGATAACCCGGGGGTGGGCGATGGAGTCGTTGACCACCTTCTTGGTAATCTCATTAAAGGTCACCCGGTAGGTCTTGTCGTCGGGAATCCCCAGCATCTCCTTTAGATGCCAGGAGATGGCCTCTCCTTCCCGGTCAGGGTCGGTGGCCAGAAATACTTTATCGCTCTTCTTGGCGGCCTTGGTCAGGTCGTCGATGACCTCTTCCTTGCCCTTGATGGGCTGATAGTCCACCGTGAAGTCGTTGTCCACATCCACGCCCAGCTTGCTCTTGGGCAGGTCCCGGACATGGCCCATGGAGGCCTTCACCTGATAGCCGGGCCCCAGATATTTGCCGATAGTCTTGGCCTTCGCCGGGGACTCGACGATTACCAGATTCGATTTTGCCACAGTACGATACTCCTTTTATTTTTGTTCCTCAAAACGGACGGCAGCGGCAAACCGCCGGCCCGGTAATTCCTTCAGATAGCCCCCGGCCTGCAGCAGGGTGAGGGCGGTATTGACCCGCCGGGCAGGGATCTCCGTCTGCCCCACAATCTCGTCGGCAGTGAGGGTCTTTTCCGACAGCAGGAAGAAAATCTCCCGCTGTTCCTCCCCCATCTGCTCCAGACCGCTGCGCGGTGCGACAGGCAGCCCCTCCTTCTGGACGGGCTTTTCGGGTTTTGGCTCAGGCTCCGGCGGCGGGGTGGGCATAACCTCCAGCCGCTCATCCGCCTCCTCGGCGGTCATAGGCTGGGGCTGGCACAGCTTGTGGGCATATCGCCCCTCATACTCACACAGGATATCCCCAGCAGTACGCACCAGCTTGGCCTCGCCCTGGGCAATAAGCCGGTTGGTCCCGGCGCTGGTGGCGGCATCCACCGGTCCGGGGACCGCAAATACATCCCGGCCCTGATCCAGGGCGTCGTGGGCAGTGATGAGAGCGCCACTGCGCTCCCCCGCCTCCACAGCTACCACACCCAGACACAGTCCGCTTAAGATGCGGTTGCGCTGGGGAAAACGCCAGCCATCCGGCCGGGTACCCGGCGGATTCTCCGACAGGATGGCGCCCCGGGCGGCCACATCCTCATAGAGCCAGCTGTTGCAGGCGGGATAGACCACATCCACACCGCCGGCCAGCACCGAAACTACCGGTCCGCCGCCCTGGAGCGCGCCCTTCAGGGAGGCCGCGTCGATACCCTGGGCCAGACCGGACACCACCAGAGCGCCTGCCCGGGCCAGGCCCATAGCAATCCGCCCGGCGGTCCGTACACCGTAGGCGGAGCACTGGCGGGAGCCCACCATTGCAATGGCGACCTCTTCATCAAAGCGGAACAACCTCCCCTTGCCGTAGAGCACCAGGGGATAGTCGCTGAGCTGGAGCAGCCGCTCCGGGTAGGCTCCGTCCTGACAGCTGAGCAAAAACAGGCCCAGCCGGTCGCAGCTCTCCAGAATCCGATTGGTCTGGTCCAGAGATTTGTCACACAGGGAACGCCTGGCCTCCTGGGTCAGGTGCAGAGGCTCATAGGCCTCCCGGTCGGCAAAGTACACCCGCTCGGCGCCGCCGAAATAGTCCAGCAGCTCTACCTGGTGCCGCTGGGGCAGGCCCCGCCGAGTAGAGAGCCAGAGCAGATATTGAATGCCCGCCACGGCGGCCCCTCCTCTCTCGTTGGCTCAGCGGTTCCGCCAGCCCTCCCACAGCGCCACGGACGCCGCCACGGCGGCGTTGAGGGACTCGCAGCGGTCCCGCATGGGGATCTTCAAGGTCAGGGCGCAGACGTCCAGCACAGCCTGGGACACACCTCTGCCCTCGCTTCCAATGACTACCGCGGCGCGGCTCAGATCAGCCGCGCGCAGATCGGCGGTATCCTCCCGCAGTGCGGTGGCATACAGCGGCAGCTCCGCCGTTTTCAAGAGGACGGTAAGTTCCTTCAGCCCAGTCTCCCACACCGGCAGACGGAAGCAGGCGCCCATGGTGGAGCGCACCGTCTTGGGGGAGAATGGCTCGGCACATCCAGGGAGTAGGAACACTCCCTCCGCGCCAAAGGCGTCGGCAGTGCGCCATACAGTACCCACGTTACCCGGGTCCTGGACCCCGTCCAGCACCAGATAAAGTCCCGGGGTCAGTGTCTTTGGCGGCATCAGGTCGGGGGTACGGCACACCGCCAGCATTCCCTGGGGCGTGTCCACCGTGGAAACCGACTTGAGCACGTCGGCGGGCACCTCTACCAGGCGCACACCCTCCGGCAACTTCCGGGGCGGCTCAATGCCTTCGGCCACCACCAGAGTTTCCACCACGGCATTCCAGCGCAGGGCCTCCTCCACCAGCTTATGTCCTTCACAGAGAAAGACTCCCTCCTGCCGGCGGGTTTTCTTGTCGTTTCCCAGCTTCCGCAGCCGGGCCACCAGAGGATTCTGGCGGCTGGTGATCCGTTCCATGCTCATCTTACAGATCCTGCAGGCGGTTGACATCCTCAGTGCGGCCCAGGGCCACCACCGTATCCCCCGCCTCCATAATGGTGCTGGGGCCGGGGGTCACATTGAAGGCCTCCTGTCCCTTTTTCCGTACGGCAATGATGTTGACCTTATAGCGGGCCCGTACATTCAGTTCCGCCAGATTTTTTCCCAGCCAGTCCCGGGGCACGGTGGTCTCCACAATACCAAAATCCTCGCTGAGCTCAATAAAATTGAGGACATTGGAGCTGGACAGGCCCTGGGCCAGCTTGACGCCCATCTCATGCTCGGGGAACACCACCCGGTCGGCGCCGATTTTCTCCAGCACCTTGCGGTGGACATGGCTCTGGGCTTTACAAATTACCTTACGCACGCCCAGTTCCTTCAGGTTCAGGGTGATGAGGGCGGAAGTACCCACATCCACGCCTACCGCCACCACGGCGCAGTCGTAGTTGCGTACGCCCAGGGCCCGGAGCACCGCCGGATCTCTGGCGTCGCCGGTAACGGCATGGGTGACCTTGTCGGCCACCTTCTGTACATTCTCCTCGGAGTCGTCCAGGGCCAGCACCTCGTGGCCCAGGGAGCTGAGCTCGGTGGCCACGGCGCTGCCAAACCGGCCCAGGCCGATGACAACGAAGGTTTTCATTCGGTTACACATCCTTCCAACCGGGTGGTTACCCGATCATCACATTCATTTCCGGATATTTGATCTTGGCCGTCCGGCCGCCGCGGGTGATAAAGGCAATGGAGAAGGAGAGCACACCCACCCGGCCCATATACATCAGCAGAATAATCAGAGACTGGGAAAACACACTCAGTCCCGGTGTGATACCAGTGGTCAGACCCACCGTACCCATGGCGGAGGCTACTTCAAAGGCACAGTCCAGATAGGGCAAATTTTCCACCGTAGAGATCGTCATAGACCCCACCAGGAACAAAAACAGCATCACCAGCGCCAGCGTCATGGCGTTGAGCACCCGGCGGTAGGGAATGGTACGGCCCCGGAAGGTGACCTGCTCCCGTCCTGCCAGTCCGGACCGGAGGGCCAGCAGCAGCACCGCCACAGTAGCCGTTTTCAGGCCGCCGGCAGTGGAGCCGGAGGAGCCGCCGATCAGCATCAGGATAGAAGAAAATGCCTTGCTGGTATCGCTGAGTCCTCCCTGTCCGATGGCGTCAAAGCCGGCGGTACGCAGGGTAATGGACTGGAAGATGGAGTTCATGATCTTCTCCCACAGAGGCATATTCCCCAGGGTGGCGGGATTGGAGTATTCCTCCACCAGGAAGAACAGCGCGCCGCCGATAATCAGCACTCCGGTAACGATAAGCACCATTTTGCTGTACACCGAAAGTTTGTGCCAGCAGCGCTTTTCCAGGATATCCTCCCACACAAAAAAGCCCAGGCCGCCCACTACAATGAGGGCTCCGATGGTGCCCAGCACCAACGGATTGTTCTGCAATCCGGCCAGGCTGCTGAATGCACCGAATTTTCCGCCCAGCAAATCGAAGCCGGCGTTACAGAAGGCGGAGATGGAATGGAAGATCCCCCGCCAGATGCCGCCCAGGATACCAAAATGGGGGATCATGGCAATGCTCAGCAGCACCGCCCCTGTTCCCTCGATCAGGAAGGTACCCATCAGAGCGTGGCGCACCATCCGTACCACACCATCCAGATCGTTCAGGTTCAGAGTGGATACCATAATAAGCCGCTCAGACAAGCCGATGCGGCGGCGCAGGGCAAAGGACACCAGGGTAATCACCGTCATGAAGCCCAGGCCGCCCAACTGAATCATAAGGATAATCACCAGTTGGCCGAAGAAGGACCACTGGACCCAGGTATCCACCAGGATCAGGCCTGTGACGCAGGTGGACGAGGTGGCAGTGAACAACGCCGTAAAGAATCCGGCGCTCTGGCCGTCCCGGGATGCAATGGGCAGGGTGAGCAGCAAAGCACCCACCAAAATGATCACGGCAAAAGAGGCCGCCACGATCCGGGTAGCATTCAGGCTTCGGTTGCGGATAAACATATCCCGCAGCCAAAGAGCAAATCGTTTGATCACAGCTGGGCCCTCCCCCAAAAGTCGGCGCCCGCCGAACGGTCTGTTGGACGCAGAAAAGCATACCGAAGGAAGCTCATTCCTTCGGTATGCCCATTCTCTCTCCGACCGGAGCCCGCCGATTTACCGGCTTCCAGGCTCCACCTGTTTGCAATAAAGCATACCTGATCCGCTGCACAGGGGTACATAGGTCGTTCCTCATCTTTCCAAATTTTCCCAGGGAACACTCCCGTGGAATCATACAAAAGTAACTATAGCATACCCTCCAAAGATATTCAAGTCAACGATTATTATACCCCCACCCTGAATTTCCTACCTTATGTATAAAAAGCCGGCGGGTCCAACCTCCTCCCCTCCTGCACATTTAACAGATTTCGCCAGTTATCAGCCTGTTTGGCATTTCACAATGAAAGAGTTGAAATCCGAGTCAGTTACAAGGTATAATCAGCTATACGCTTCACCAACGCCGGCCCTGTCCGGTATCCAGTTACGAAAGAGGGTCACGGTATGCAGACAGAACATCAGGAAAAAGTGGACCGCCAGGTATGTGCCAACTGCGGCGGAACCATCAAATGGAACATCGCCAAGCAGCGTCTGGAGTGCTCCGCCTGCCGGACTCCCTACATAGCGGAGACTACCGTTCAGCGGGTGGAGGAGCATGATTTTGAGGGATATGTCCAGCGGGAAGGCCAGAGAGTGTCCTTCCCTGACACCGCCATTATCGCCTGCGGTACCTGCGGCGCACAGATCGCTGTGGACGAGCACTGCACTGCCACGGTCTGTCCCATGTGCGGCTCCACCCAGCTTTTGGAGAGCCGCCAGGAGGCCGGCGTTCCCCCCGACGGTGTAATTCCCTTCCGGGTGGATCGGGAAACCGCCCAGCAGAATTTTGCCAAGTGGGTCAAAAGCCGCTGGTTTGCCCCCAACCGTCTGAAACAGGCCTATCAGGCAGGCAAACTCCAGGGCATTTACCTTCCCTTCTGGACCTTTGACGCCCAGGTAACCAGTACATACTGGGGACAAGGCGGTAACACCCATACTGTTCGGGACAGCAAGGGCAACACCCGCACGGAAATTCACTGGCGGCCGGTAAGCGGTACTGTGGGCGGCTTTTATGACGATTTGCAGGTATGCGCAACCATGAATTCAGCCAGCCAGGTGGTGGAAAAGGTCCTGCCCTACAATACCTGCGACAACACCCTTCCTTTCTCCCCCAGCTATCTGTCCGGTTTTCTGGCGGAGCACTATGCCATCCCCGCCACCCAGGCGGTGGATACCGCCAAAGAGCAGGTCCGCACCGATCAGATCAATCAGGCGGAAAGCGACATCCTGTCCCGGGGCTTCAGCCATGCCCGGGTCAGCAATATCAACATTGAATATCACAAGATCACCTATAAACACGTGCTGCTGCCCGCCTGGTCCTCGGCCTTTGCCTACAACGGCAAGCAGTATATGTACATCATCAACGGTGAGAGCGGCAGAGTAGGCGGCCAGCGGCCCTACAGTGTTCCCAAAATCGTGGCGGCGGTAGCCGCGGCAGCGGCAGTCATCACCGCCGCGGTCATTCTGCTCACCGGCGCAGCCGCTCCGCCCGCTCTTCAGGCGGAGGAAAACGCACAGCCTCAGGCTATTGTCATCCAGGAGGATTCTCCCCGGACGGCCTGGGAGGACAATCTCTGAGACATAGAAAGGACGGAAAAGCCATGGCATGGTTTGGTCAAGGAAAAGATACCATTGAATGGGAAGAATTCCGGGATGACGTACTCTTTTACAAGTGGCCCGCCAAGGAGATCAAGCGGGGCTCCCGCCTCATTGTGCGTCCGGGACAGAAGGCCATTTTCTACTCCGACGGTATTGTAGGCGCGGTCTTTGAAAATCAGGGCAATTTTGATATCTACACCGATATTGTTCCCTTCTTCTCCACACTGAAGGGCTGGCTGTCCCTGCGGGGGGACTCCGGCCTGCGCGCGGAGGTCTACTTTGTCAACGCTAAGGAGTTGACTTTGCCCTGGGGCACCCGTCAGCGGATCATGATCCCCACGCCCGAGGTACCCAGCGGTATCCCCGTTGGATGCAACGGCAATCTGGTCATTGAGTTCCGGGACTACCAGACCTTTATCAACAAGGTGGCCGGAGTCAAAGCCACCTATTCTCTGGAGGATGTGGCCGACCGGATCATGGGCGAGCTCAACCCGGTGGTAGCCGAGGCCATCCTGGACGGACAGCAGCAGATGGGGCTTAACGCGCTGGTGGGGCTTCAGCAGAACAGCCGGAAGTTGGGAAAAGCCATTCAGGAGGAGCTGGACAAAGAGCTCAGCGACTTTGGTCTGGGCGTGGCGGACGTCAATATCCTGGCCTTTAACTATCCGCCTGAGGTCCAAAAGATGGCGGAGAAGGTGGCCGCCCAGTCCTTCGTTACCGACATGGGCAAATATACCTCCGTCAGTATGGCCGACAGTATGTCCACCTCCGGCAGCGCTGGTTCGGCCGCCGCCTCTGGTATGGGAATGGCCATGGGAATGCAGATGGCCGCCCAGATGATGGGTCAGATGGGACAGATGACACAGCCCCAGGCCGCCCAGCCTCAGCAGGCCGCCTGTGTCTGTGCCTCCTGTGGCTATGCCAGCCCCACCCAGGTCAAATTCTGTCCTCAGTGCGGCAAGCCCATGGGCCAGCCTCAGCCGGCCGGCGACCGTTTCTGCCCCAACTGCCGTAAAATGGTGGCGGGCAAATTCTGTCCCGACTGCGGCACACCCACCGTGTAATTCACCTCTATCTTTTTAGAAAAACAAGAAAAGGTGGCAGGCACAAAAGTGCCTGCCACCTTTTTGCTTTGCAAAAAGCCCGGATTATTTCGCTGTGCTCTCCGCACTCCTCAGTCTGTGCCACCGATCTCTTTCGCGCATAATATGTTGTGGGATCATTTCCCAGAAGGTGGTAACACGAATGGGTGTTACAAATTCCAACAAGGTAATCAATACCGACCGCATTGCCTGCGACGGTTCGCTGCGTGTGAGTCTGACACTGACTGCCGCGCCGGATATTATCACCAATCCAACCGATACCGTGCTGATTCTGGATCGCTCCGGCAGTATGGCAGGCATACCACTGACCAATATGAAGCTGGGTGCAAAGACATTCATCGACATCATCGATGAGGCCACCGATAACACGCAAGACGGTCAAATCGGTTCCGGCAGCCGGATCGGCATCGTCAGCTTCTCCAATACCGCTGTGGCAAACACGCAGCTTATCACCTCGGTGGACACACTGAAAAGCGCAGTGGACAGCCTGACCGCCGGAGGCACTACCAATCATGCAGACGCCTTCACCAAAGCGATTCAGCTCTTTGATCCCGCCTCCAGCAATGCGAAGGTTATCGTAATCTTTACCGACGGCAATACCACCACCGGCGCTCCGCCCGCGCCTGTGGCTGCCGCCGCCCGCGCTCAGGGCATTGTCATCTACTGTATCGGCCTCATTGGCTCAGATGGTCTGGACATTGGAGCCTTAAATGACTGGGCCACCGACCCGGACGCCTCACACGTGGCGGTGACCCCCGATGCTGCCGACCTTGAAAACCTGTTCGAAGAGCTGGCAGCTAACCTGACCAAACCTGGTGCAACCAATATCGTAATTGATGAGATCGTAAACTCTGATTTTATGATTACAAGCATCTTATCGCCCACAAAGGGCTCCGCTACTATGCTGGATGCACACACCCTGCGATGGACTATTCCCAAATTAGGGGTGGATGTCAGCGAGAGTGCGGTTCTTGACTTTTTTATCCGGCATATTGGCCGGGAACCTGGCATCAAATTGGTCAACCAGTCCATCACTTACTCCGATACCGAAGGCAACAACGTCATCTTCCCGCGCCTACAGTATCCGTGGAGTGCGATATTGTGGTCAATCCGGAGGCCTGTCCAACACCGGTCGCTTTTACGGTAGAGGGCTGCGCCGACTCTGTTCTGGTCGACCTGGGAGATACCTATTTGGAATCCCAAGGCCGCATCATACAAATGGACGTCACGCTTAAAAATGTATGCCCCGGAAAACGAATCGCGCTGGCCGCTATTCTATCTGAGGTAGATGAAGAAGGCAGGGAGCATCAGCGCGGCATGAAGGCAATGACCATCCCAGCCCATAACTTTTCTACCTGCCGGGATATCCAGGTCAAGTGCATCAAATTTGTTGTGCCGGAAGATCTGAGCGTATCCGGAGGTCCATTTTGCAGACCGCGCAACTTCAAGGCCCGCTTTATCGCCAACAGCATCGACACGGACTACCGCTGCTGTGAGTCTGTAATCACATTCTAACCAGCCTGTCATAGGCACTGCAATTCCTGCGGGGAGGGCGTTACATCAGCCGTATCGCCCTCCCCGCAGGACATCTTATTGAATATACACTGTCCACATTTGGATAATTGTCTGAAAAAAGATGGGGAACACGGGCGATTGCGGCGGACACGGGAGTTGCAGCGCGCAAAGCAAATTTTCACAATACCTTATGCAGGTAGTGTCAAGTATTTTTCGCAAAAAAGTCTGCGGGGTCTGGCAAGAACAAAGTCAGCCAGCAACGGAGGTGTCCTCCGGGGCGACCTCCAGATGCTT